>DASYWD010000557.1 GCA_035936415.1 Longimicrobiaceae bacterium | reverse complement strand
GTGTAGGGTGGCGGCGGTCCTGGTCACCGACGGCGAGCAGCGCGCCGCGCTCGCCGCCGTTCGCTCGCTGGCGGCGGCCGGCCACACCGTCTTCGTCTGTTCGCCCCGCTCCCGCTCCCTGGCCGGCGCTTCGCGCCACTGCCGTGCTCATGCCCCGGTCCCCGACCCGCTCACCGAGCCGGCCGCCTTCGTGGCCGCGGTGCGTGGGCTGATCCGCCGGAACGGCGTGGACGTGCTGCTCCCCATCACCGAGCCCTCGCTGCTGGCCCTGCTCCCCGAGCGCGAGACGCTGGGCGCCCTCCTCCCGTTCGCCGGCCTCGCGGAGTTCGAGCGGATCTGCGACAAGGGGGCGGTGATGGAGGCCGCGCGCGCGGTGGGGATCGGCGTACCCGCCCAGCTCCGCGTGGAGAGCGTGGAGGAGGCGCGCGCCGTGGACCCGGGGGCGCTGCGCTTCCCCCTCGTGCTTAAGCCCTCCCGCTCGGTCGTCTCGGCGAACGGGAAGCGGGCGAAGTCGTCCGTCGTGCACCTCCGCGACGGGACCGCGCTGCGGAGCGCCCTGGACGCCCTTCCCCCGGGTGCGTACCCCGTGCTCCTGCAGGAGCGGATCGTGGGGCCCGGCGTGGGGATCTTCGTCCTCCTGTGGGAGGGGGAGGTCGTCGCCGCCTTCTCGCACCGGCGCATCCGGGAGAAGCCGCCCTCGGGAGGGGTGAGCGTCTACCGCGAGAGCCACCCGCTGGACCCGGCTCTGCTGGAGCGCTCCGTGGCCCTGCTGCGGGCGTTCGGGTGGCAGGGGGTGGCGATGGTGGAGTACAAGCTGGATGCCGCCACCGGGAAGGCGTACATCATGGAGATCAACGGGCGCTTCTGGGGGTCTCTACAGCTCGCGCTCGACGCGGGGGTGGACTTCCCCGCCCTGCTCCTGCAGGCCGCGGCCGGCGCGCGCCCCGCGCCCGTCACCAGCTACCGGACGGGGGTGCGGCTCCGCTGGACCCTGGGCGAGGTCGACCACCTGATCGCCCGGATGCGCCGCTCCCGCGAGGAGCTGGCCCTCCCGGAGGACGCCCCCGGCCTGGGCGGCGCCGTCGCGCAGTTCGTCGCGGCGTTCGGGCCGGGACGCCGTGGCGAGGTCTTCCGCGCGTCCGACCCCGGCCCCGCGCTGCGCGAGGCGCTGGACTGGCTCCGCGGGCGCTGATCCCTCGCGGGGGCCCGGAGCTGCAGCCTCGGGGAGAGGCGCGTCCCCCGGCGCCACGCCTGCAGCCACGAGTGCCGCTCGCACGCTTCTCCAGGTGTGGCGCCACTTCGCCACGTATGCCTCGTCAGGGGCGGCTCCAGGCCGGTGCCCGCCTACGCTCCGGAGGATTGCGTGCTCCAGCGAGTCGGGGTCGAGGCCGGCGAAGATGGCGGAATCGGCGAACACCCTCCGCGCGACGGGATCGTCGGCGATCACGGGATGCTTCCCCAGGGCGATCGCCTCGTAGGCGCCGCACGGGAGGCAAGCCGGCTCGGAGGTGAGGACGACGATACAGTCCGCTGCCTCGAGGAGCGCCCAGTACTCCCCCTCCGGCAACCTCCCCGGAAGGCGCGCGACGCGTTCCAGAGCGCTTCGGAGCTCCGGGGCGACGGCCGCCGGATCCCCCGTCAGGACGGGAGCGACCCGCCCACCCAGGCGGCGGGCCGTTTCGAGGATCAATTCCAGCGGTTCGTCGGCGGCGTACGAGCAGACGAACACCACCTGCCGCGGTTGGATCCACGAGGGCGGCGGTGATCCCCCCGGCGGGGGTTTCGGCAGCGGGTCGGGGAGGATCAATGCGGCCACCCCCAGGACGCGCTCGGCGAAGCGGGCGTCGGTCTCGTTGGTGACCACCACCGCACGACAGGCCGCCAGGACCCGGCGCTTGACCGGCAGGATCGCCCACCGGAGCCACCACGGGCCCGAGCGGCGCAGGGCCTTGCTGTGCACGTCCGTCGCGATCCGCACTCCGCGCCGGGAGCCGAGCAGAGCGTAGGCGGCCAGGACGGCTCCCAGCGCGAGCGAGAACTGGAACCAGACCACCCGAGGGCGGGCCGACAACAGGTAGGCCGCCGTCCGCACGGCGCCGAGCAGGTGGCGGGCGGCTCCGGAGCGGTGCGCCACCATCGTCACGCGCTCTACCCCGAGGGCGGCGGAAAGCGTGATGGAGCGCCGCGAGTCGTTCCAGGTGACGAACGCGCCGGGGGAGTGGCTGGGCATCACGCCTGCACCCGAACGAAGGTCCAGCACGATGCCCCGCCCCGGGAAGTCTCGATCGGCCACTCCAGTGCGACCGCATCCTCCCGCTCGCCGTACCCCGCTGCGTATCCGCCGTACCGCTCGCGGTACGGGCCCACCGAACTCCCCCAGCTCCGCACGGCCGCCGAGCCGCCGGGAAACCCGATCCGGCCACGTTTCCCGTCGGTCGCGAGCGTCGCCTGCGGGTGCAGCGGCATCCTGGAGAGAGCCGGACGGCTCTCCTGGCTCGCCACGCGGTCGCGGATGGCCAGCCCCCGCGGAAGCGGGATCCAGGATCGCGCGTGCTCGAACCAGTGCTCTCCCCGGCGCCACCGCTGTACGGCGTGAAGCGCTGTTCCCAGCGGTCCGGCGGGCGTGCGGACCAGGTTGGGAGGAGGCATGATCCGGCTCCACCGGAAGAAGCGGGAGAGAACGCAGGACGGGCGGTGGGGCCAGCGGATCGTGGCGTGGGCTTCGGCGAGCTTGAACCACGTGGCCGCCTCGGTGTCCGCGTAGAGGTAGGTTCCCGGGTCGGTGATCAGCTCGTGCCCGTTCACCAGGAGCGAAAACGAGAGGGAATCGGCGTGGCCGTGTCCCGGATTCAGGGAGTAGCCCATCTCTCCTGCGTCCACGACGAGGGAGAAATCCAGGTCTCCGGTGCGCCAGCGCACCACTGCGATTCCGAAGTGGGGCATGCTCACGGAGCGCTCCCGTGGGAAATCCACCCCTCCCAGGCCCTCCGTGACGTCCTCGACGGGTGTCTTTCCGGAAAACGTTCGACTGATGTCGCCGAGACGGAACGGGGCGCCCCCGGCGAGCATCCCGGCCAGCGCGCCGCGCGCCTTCGTCAGCGCCGGGCCCAGGCACGCGGCGAGGGCGCCACCCCGGCGGGAGTCCACCTCGCAGATGACCGTTGCAAGGCTCAGTACCTGGGCCTGGTAGTGCGGCGAGCGCTCGACGTGTCCTCCGTCCGGAAGGAACTGGCGCTCGAACCTGCCCACGAAATCGCTGCTCATTCGGTGCGGAAGCGGGCTCCCGTCGTCGAGGAGGAAGTGTAGAGCCGCGCGTCCCGCGACGTTGACCAGCTCGTGGTTCCCCGCAGGCTCCGCCACGGCGCCCCAGGCGAGCGGCCTCTGGTGCGCCGCAATGAAGTTGCGCAGGCGCCCCTCGAGGTCGGGAAGGGAGAGCCCCACGGGCCGCAGCGCCTCGCTCGCACGCAGGAAGGAGACGAGCCGCAGCGCAGCCGTCGAGGTATCCCATCCCTCCGCCGGCCGATGGCCGACCAGGCGGATGGTGTGCTCGACGAGCCCCCCGATCCGGTCGTGGACTTCCGGAGAGCGCGCCGTCCGCTGCACCTCCGCGAGGGCCGGAAGAACTCCCCGCAGACGGAGCTGCTCATGGACCAGCTCCGGGTCGCCGGCGCACGGAGGTGGATCGTAGGAACGGCCCTGGAGGACGCCGGCCGCCCAGCGGCACGTGAACGAGTCGTACGCGGCTGGAAGGTCCGTCGGGCCACCCGTGCCCGTCGGCGCAGGAACGAGCGGCAGAAGCTCGCCGGGGGCCCGTCGCAGGCTCAGGCCGCCCCGATAGCCGAGACGGACCGCGCGCTTTGCGCTCTCGCGGACCCGCGCCGCCACTACCGTCCAGTCTCGCCCTCTGTCGGAACCCGGGAAACCGCTGGCGGATGTGCCCATGGAGCGGGGGGGCAAGAGGTGGCAGGAGGGCGTTGAAGGCACTGCGGACGACCGGGCACCAGGCCGCCTCGGCGAAAGCCGCTGCGGCACGACGCCCGTGCGGGAACCTCACGTGCTACGGCAGCTCACGCGGCGCGAGATTCCTGCGCAGCATCCTCCGCGCCAGCGCCCCGACCCCGAGACCCACCAGCGCGGCCGCCAGCGCGGGGAGCGGGGTCGGAAGGAGCCCCGCGACGGGAGGCACCAGGAGGAGGCCCGTAGCGACCGAGGCGGCGGCCAGGAGCGCCTGCCGCCGACCGCGGATCCAGAACCCCGCCGGCACCCAGAGTGCCGCGAGCCACGCGAGCCCGATCGCCCCCCGCACGCCGCTGCCGAGGGAGGAGAGCGCCAGGAACACCCGCCAGGTGTCGGTGACGGTGAAGCCGACGGCACACGAACGGGCCGCGTTTACGGAGAAGCAGTACCCCCGCCCCGCGCGGGCGACCTCCATGCGCAGGGGGTCGCCCGGCCGGACGCCGTGGAACGCACCGGGGAGGCGGAGGCTGGGCCGGTCCATCCCCAGGGCGAGCCCCACCGTGCGGAACTGGAACACCGCGTCCTCCCGGTCCGCCCCCAGCAGGACGATCTCGCGCTCCTCGTCGTCGTAGATGCTGAAGATGGGCGCGAGCGCCGGAACCGGCGGACCGGCGACCGCGGAGACGCGGACCGGCGCCCCCTCCTCGAGCAGCACACGAAGCCGCTCCGATTCCGCTCGCATCTGCCGCGAGGGAACGTGAACCTCGCCGACGTACGCCGAGGTGACGCGCCCGCGGTAGCTTTCCAGGTGCCCCAGCTCCGCCGTCCACTGGCCCGCATAGACGTCGCGCGACGGCCGAGGAGAGAGGAGAAGTCCTCCGGCAACGAGGAGGAGGAGTGGCAGCACCAGCGCGCCGGCCAGGAGGCGTCGTGCACGCCCCGGTCCCGGGTCGATCCACGCCGGAGCCGAGCGGAGCAGCGCGGCGCCCAGGACACACCCCAGCGTGTTGAAGAGCAGGTCGGACAGGCTCGCGTCCCGCCCCGGGATCAGCGACTGCAGGAACTCGATCCCCCCGGTGAACACGCCGCCCAGGAGAGTCGCGGCCAGGAGGGTCGCGCCGCGGAGAGCGAGCCCCGCGCCCAGCGGCATGAACAGCAGGACGTTGAGGATCGCATCGGCGAGCCCGCGGTCGCCACAGAACAGGCAGAGCGTCAGCCCCGCGGACCTGTCGCTCGTGGGGAACAGGGTCAGCGACGCGATCACGAGCACTGAGACGATCGCCAGCACGGTGCCGGCCCTGCGCACACGGCGAGAGGGCCGAGCCGGCCCCCGCGGAACGGAAGTCAACGTGTGGACGAGGCTAGCGGGAGAGCAGGCCGGAGGTGCGAATCTCGAAGTTCTCCAGCGATGCGCCCGCGGGGACGTTCGACCGGGGGAGCGCGTGGGACCGCGCCTCCGTCCAGCGGGGCGGCATCCACCCACCCTCCACCCGGAACGCCCCCTCGTACCCCGCCCGCCGGGCCGCCTCTTCCACCGCGGGGGAGGTCAGGCCGTAGGGATAGGTGAGCCACGGGAGCACGCCCAGGAAGCGCTCGCGCAGCCAGCGGAGCGGACGGACCAGCTCCTCCTCCAGCTCCCCGGGGCGGAGCGCCGTGAGGTTGGGATGGGTCCAGGTGTGTGCGCCCAGCGTGATCCCCCCGGTCCGGCAAGCGGCTTCCAGCTGGACCTCCGTCGCCCCCGTCTGGTGTGGCGCCACCTTCCCGATCGGGTGACCACGCTCCGCGGCCCAGCGCCGGATCTCGACGTCGCATCCGCGCAGCTCGGTGAGGCAGCGGTCCCGCAGCTCCGGCGCCAGCCCCGCGTCGCCCGGCAGCGCCAGGACGTCCCACCAGAAGGACATCCCCCCGAGGAACCCCGGAGTGACGAAGATCGTCGCCGGCAGACCGCGGCGGGACAGCTCCTCCACCCCTGCCGTAACCGCCCCCTGGTACGCGTCGTCGAACGTGATGACCACGCGGGGCCGTCCGCCCCGCGGAGCGGCGGAGAGCGACGACAGCGGAACGACGTCGTGCGTGCGCTGGACGAGGTCCAGCTGCCGCGCGAACTCCCGCTGGGGGAGGTGGAGGCTCCGGTCTCCCTCCCACGACTCGCCGTCCGGGACGATGTTGTGGTAGGCGAGGACGACCGCGCCGGTCCGGCGGCAGACCCGCGCCAGCCGCGTCAACCCGCTCCGGCAGAGGACCTTCTCCGCCGACAGCTTCAGAATCCTGCGCAAGACGAGATCGGGATGAGAGTGGACGGGGAGGCGGCCCGGCAAGCTAGCGCCCCGGCTCGGCGCGGCCAAGCCGCACGCGTCAGTCGCCGCCTCCGGCGAGCCGCACCGCGGGCGCCCCGATGGCCACCGGCGCGTCGCGCGGCTGCTTCCTGCCGTACGGGAAGCGGTCCTTGAGCCCCAGGAAGTGCTTCTCGAAGAGGTGCCAGCTGGCCATGGAGAGCACGATCGTGATGGCGAACGCGGCCGTCATGAAAACGGCCTGCGCCGGGACGGGAACGCCGAGGACGTCCACCGGCCCGCGGTCGACGAAGCTCCGCTGGAGGACCCGGTGCACGACCAGGTGGAAGACGTACATCGAGTAGCTGTAATGCCCGAAGAAGCGGAGCACCGGGTTGGCGAACGCCCGCTGCAGGCGCGATCCGGGCTCCGCCCCCACCGCCGTCACCAGGACGCCGGCGAAGAAGAAGCCCACCACGGTGAGCCCCACCGTCAGGATGACCTCGTCGCGCGAGCCCAGCCCGCGCCAGAAGTGCAGTCCCACCAGGGCTCCCGCGGACAGGACCAGCACCGGGCTCCGCCAGCGCAGCAGGGCTTCCCATCCGCCCGGGGACCGGACCACGAGCGCGATCAGGGCGCCCATCGCGAGGGCGTCCATCCGGGCCGGCGTGAAGAAGTACGCCCAGAAGAGGGCCCCGACCCCGTACACCACCACCAGCCGGACGGCGAGCGCGGCCACGATCATCGCGCAGCAGAGGAGGATCAGCCGGCGGCGGGGGAGGAGGAGGACCACGGCCGGCCACACCAGATAGAACTGCTCCTCGATGGCGAGCGACCAGAAGTGCGTGGTGAACGGCGCCTCCGATCCCGGCCCCAGCAGCACGATCTGCAGGTTGGTCATGTAGAGCCAGCCCCACGCCTGCTGCGCGGCCGGGCTGTGGAGGTCCACCCAGTCCGGCTGGAAGAGCCACGGCGCGACGAAGAAGCGCAGCGCGAGAAAGCCGAAGTAGAGCGGGAAGATCCGCAGCGCCCGGCGCGCGTAGAAGCTCCGGAAGTACCCCTCGTCGCTCCGGCTGTCGTACAGGATCCCCGTGATCAGGAACCCGGAGAGCACGAAGAAGAGGTCCACGCCCGCCCACCCGCTCTCCACCACGTACACGTACGCGCGCCCCAGGGGGGTGTCGGGGCTGTCGAGCTGGAAGTGGAGGAACATCACCATGAGGATGGCGACACCCCGAAGGCCGTCCAGGGCCGGGATGTGCCCCCTCCAGGGCGTGGGGTTCGCCAGCCCGGGGGTGGGTGCGGCGGAGAGTCGCTGATCGCTCATGTTCTCGTGTCGCCAGGGAGTCTGCCACTCACGCGGCGGCCTTTGTCCACTGGACAAGCATCCGGCGTTCCATCCTCCTCCGGCGGCAAACACGAGGTCCGCGGCGTGGGAACGTCCCCGCCACCCGTGCGGGTTGTTGCATCCACACAACATTCGCGGCGCCCCTCCGTCGGTTCTCGAGGCGGATCCGGGCTTTCGGCCGCGGGAGCCGTGCGGCGGCCGTGGCTCGCCGCATGCAAAGGAGACGCGGTGCGACCCACCGCTCCGGAGCCGAAGCGAGCACCCGGCCCGAACCGCAACCCTCGTGACCATGCCCCGAGTCAGCGTCGTCGTCCCCGCCTACAACTACGGCCGCTACCTGCGCGAGGCCATAGAGAGCATCCAGGTGCAGGACGTCGACGACCTGGAGATCGTGGTGGTCGACAACGGCTCCACGGACGACACCCGGGACGTCCTCGCGTCGATCGACGAGCCGCGGATGCGCGTGATCACGCTGGAGGTGAACCAGGGGCTCAGCGGGGCCTTCAACCGGGCCATGGAGGAAGTGCGCGGGGAATACGTCGCCTACCTGGACGCGGACGACCGCTGGCGGCCGGGGAAGCTCAGCCGCCAGCTCGAGCTGATGGAGAGCGAGCCCGAGGTGGGGGTGGTCTTCTGCAACTTCGCCTGGTTCGACGAGCAGGGCGTCCGATCCCGCACCCAGTTCGACATCTTCCCGCGGATCCGCGATATCCCCACCGTCCCAACCCGCGCGGGGGGAGGCCGCCGGATCACGGGCGACGCCTTCACCACCTTCGTCGAGTTCGCGGACCCCCCCGTCTGGCTGCAGTCCATGCTCTTCCGGCGCGAGGTGCTGGACGGGATCGGCCTGGCACCCGGGATGCGGCTCGCCCAGGACACGCACTTCGGGCTGCGGGTGTACCGGCGCACCGTGGCCGCCTACATCGAGGACGCGCTGGTGGAGGTGCGCCGGCACGGGAGCAACCTGACCCGTGACATTTCCGAGATGAAGCACGCGAAGCTCCGGGCATTCCGCATGCTGGAGGAGGAGCCGCTCACCCCGGAGCAGCGCGCGGCCCTGCGGCGGCGCATCGGCTGCGCGTTGGTGGACTCGGGCCAGGCGGCGCTGAAGCAGCGCCGGCCCCTGCTCGCCGTCCAGGCGTTCGGGCGGGCGCTGGGCTACAGCGGCGTTCGCGCCCGCGCGCTCAAGAACCTGCTCGGGCTCCCCGTCCACCCGGTTCTGTTCGAGGACCTTCGCGGGAGCGTGGCGCCGTAGGGATCCCACGGCGCCCGCACCCCCACTCCCACCCCGAAGACCAGCCCATCCGCCATGCTGCACGACGCACACGATCTCCCCTCCGGAGCCGTTCTCGAGGCCGACATCTGCATCGTCGGGGCCGGGCCGGCGGGCATCGCGATCGCCCTGGAGCTCGCCCGCCGCGGGGTGGACACCTGCGTGCTGGAAGGCGGCGGGACGGAGCCGGACCCCGCGGCGCAGTCGCTCCACGAGGGGACGGTGCGGGGAGACCATTACCCTCCCCTGGCGGAGACCCGCTGGCGCCAGCTCTGCGGGACCACGCACCTCTGGAACACGCGGCTGGGACCCGCCCATGGCTTCCGCGCCGCTCCGCTCGACGCCATCGACTTCGAGCGGCGCGACTGGGCGCCCTACAGCGGATGGCCGTTCGGGCTGGAGCACCTGGAGCCGTACTACCGGCGCGCCCAGGAGTTCTGCGCCCTGGGGCCCTACGCCTACGGGGGCGCGAGCTGGGAGACCCCGGAGGGCCCCCAGCTCAAGCTGGATCCGGCCGTCTGCAACACCTCGGTATGGCAGTTCACCCCGCGGGAGCGCTTCACGGAGGGGCTTCGCGCGGAGATGGAGCGCTCGCCGCGCGCCGCGGTGTGGCTGCACGCCAACGTCACCGAGCTGGAGACCAACGAGACGGCCGGCGAGGTGTCGCGCGTGCACGCGGCCACCCCGGAGGGGAAGGCCTTCAGCGTCCGCGCGCGCACGGTGGTCCTCGCCACCGGAGGGATCGAGAACGCCCGCATCCTCCTCCTCTCCAACCGGGTGCAGGAGGCGGGGATCGGCAACGGGCACGACCTGGTGGGCCGCTACTTCATGGAGCACCAGGTGGTCTCGGGCGGGATCCTGACCCCCCGGGACCGGGCGCTCCTGGACACCGCCGCGCTCTACGACGAGCGGCCGGTGAACGGCACCTGGGTCATGGGCCAGATCCGCTTCACGGAGGAGCTGATGCGGCGGGAGCGGCTGCTCAACCTGAGCTTCGCCCTCTACCCCCGCCACCCGCGGCACGAGCGGATCCGGACCGAGGCGATCCACTCCTTCGAGGCGCTCGCCCGCTCGGTGCTCCGGCTCCGCCCCCCTGCCGAAGTGGGAAGGCACCTGCGCGAGGTGCTGCGGTCCGCGGACTTCGTCGCCGCGAGCATGCTCCGCAAGGCGTCCGGGCAGCGGCTCTTCAGGTACTTCGTCCCCGGCCCGGACCTGGTCTCGGGCGACGGATGGTCGGCGCTCCCGGACAAGCAGCGCCGCTTCGGCGCCTTCGCGGTGCTGCTGCACACCGAGCAGCTCCCTCACCCGGACAACCGGGTGGTCCTCTCGGAGGAGCGGGACCGGCTGGGGTGCAGGCGGCCGGAGCTGCAGTGGCGGTGGCGCGACGAGGACCGCGAGAGCGTCGCGCGGGCGCAGCGGATCTTCGCCGACGAGGTGGAGCGCGCGGGGATCGGGAGCTATGCGCCGCTTACCGACGACGAGGGGCAGCTGGTGCTGCGCGCCTCGGGGCTGCACCACCACATGGGAACCACGCGCATGCACCCAGACCCGAAGCAGGGAGTGGTGGATGCCGACGCGCGGGTGCACGGGGTCGGGAACCTGTACGTCGCGGGCTGCTCCGTCTTCCCGACGGGAGGGTACATCAACCCGACGCTCACCATCGTGGCAATGGCGCTGCGGCTGGCGGACCACCTGGCCGACCGTGCCAGGTCCACCCCCGCGGTGGAGGCGTCCACCGTGGCGCAGGAATCCTGAGCGCGACTCCCGCGGGCGGGTGAAGAGAGGAAGGGCCCCGCGGCACGACCGCGGGGCCCTTCGCGCTCAGGTGTAGCTCCGGCTCTCCAGGAAGCGCTCCAGCTCGCCGACGTTCTCGAACTCGCTGAACTGGTTCCCGGTGAACTGGACTCCGAACTCCTGCTCGATGCTGAACATCAGGTTCACGTGCGCCAGCGAGTCCCACCCGGGGACGTCGGCCGCGGTGGTGTTCTCGGTCAGCACGATCCCCTCGTCGTCCAGAATCGTACGGAACACCTCTTCCAGGCGCTCGTGCACGGTCATGGGATGATTCTCCCCTCGCTGTCCGGGTGAGGCCGGCGCGGCTCGCTCAGGCCGGGATCCTTGCGTCGGGTGCGGCGGCCTCGCGCCCGGGCTCCACCACGGAGATGAACCCGTTCTCGATCGCCCCCCGCGCCGGCAGGTCGTAGCGCCAGGTGGTGGTCCCCCCCGTGTCCTCCAGCAGTTCGAAGCCGAACCGCGCGAACACGTCCTTCACCATGGCGTTCTTGGCCGTGGGGACGTAGGTGCCCCGGAGCGAGGTGCACCCCAGCTCCGCGGCCCGCCGGCAGAGCTGCCCCAGCATCTCCGCCTCCACGGTGCGCCCGATCACCCGGCAGCTCATCAGCCAGGTGTCGACGTCCAGCACGCCCCCCCGGCGGAACGCGACCATCACCCCGACGAGCCCGTGGTCGGCGAAGCAGTCGCGCAGCCGCAGGGAGAAGTGGACGCACGCCGGGTCCGCCATGAACCGCTGGAGCTGCGCGGGGCCGTGGCGCCGGGTGGTGAGGTTGAACTGGTTGGACTTGGCGATGAGCTGCGCGATGCGCGGCAGGTCGAAGGCGTTGAAGGGCTGGACGACGGCCTCCATCCGCAGGCTCCGGTGAAAGTCCTCCAGCGAGTCCGCCGACGCCTCCAGGCTGGCGAGGCGCGCGCGCGCCCGGTACTGCGCGGCGCGCTCCCGGTCCTCCGCCGTCAGCGAGGCGGCCTCGAAGCCCACGTACTCCGAGAGGCTCCGCGCGTACCCGGCGGGGTCGGCCGGGAGCGGCACCACGTCCACCTCCGGGAGGAAGCGGCGGATCACCTGCCGCTCCGCGGGGTTGTCGTCCACGAACGTCACCGCGTCCAGCCCGATGTTGAGGGTCCGCGCGATGGCGCGGATCCCGTCCGCCTTGCTCTCCCAGTTCGCGACGAACGCCGGGACGTCCTCCAGCCGGATGCGCATCGCGGGGTGCTTCTCGAACGGCTCCCGGGCCACGGCCTCGTCGTTCTTCGAGCAGACGGCCAGGATCACGCCCCGGTCCTTCAGCCGGGAGACGTATTCCTGGAAGGCCGCGTACGCCTCCCCCTCCGCGTCGCCGCCCAGGCGGATCCCCGCCAGCCCGTCCTCCCCGATCACACCGCCCCAGAGGGTGTTGTCCAGGTCCAGGACCAGGCACTTGCGCGTCATCCCCAGCTCGGCGGCCAGGACCGCGGCGGTGTGCCGCGCCAGGAGAGGGAGCGCGTCCAGGGCGACCGCCTGCTTGGCGTGGTGCCAGTAGCGGGGGTCGAACCAGCGCTGCTTCCCCACGTAGGAGGCCAGCCGGTCGCAGTCCACGATGGTGACCGCGCTCCCGGCCTCGTCGCCCAGGCGGTGGTTCAGCGCCTGGGTCATCCGGTAGCGCGACCCGGGGAGCCGGGCCGCCAGGTGGCCCAGGGGGACCTCGGGCGGGATCGCGAAGTTGTGCTGTACCACGCGCGCCGCCGAGCGCCGGGCAACGGCCTCCCAGAGCCCCGTCCAGCGGCGCAGCTCCGCCTCGACCTGCTCCGCGGGAGCGTCGCTGTGGTCCGGGAGCGCCACCTCTCCCTCGTGGACGGCCAGGAGGACGAAGTCGGGGCCGAACGCGTACGTCGCGCTCTCCGGGTCGAGGATCTCCTGCCGGTACTGCCCGTACGCGGCCTCGTGGACCTCGAGCGCCACCCCGCGCCGCAGCGCCGCCAGCCGGAGGAGCGGCCCGAGCTGGGCCGTGGTGTAGCTGCCCAGGAGCGCGACCCGGGCGGCCCGGAGGTGGGGCGCGGCGGATCCACACTTCTGCACCAGCGTGGCCGCCGCGTGCCACGCGGCGAAGTCGTCCCCGGCGTCCACGACCGCGGCAGCCCACCGCAGCGCCTCCGCCTCCTCACCCAGGGACCGGTAGCACCGGGCAAGGCGCAGGCAGAGCGCCGCGGGGGGCGTCTCCAGGGCGCTGGCGGCGGCGAGGTAGGCCTCCACGGCCCCCGGGAGCTGGCCCTCCTTCCGCAGGCGGTCTCCCGCCGCGAGGCCATCCGGTGGGGCGGGGCTCGAATCCATTGGACCTCCGTGCGCTCCAGTCTGGCTCACGACGCGCCCACCTCCCGCTGGAGGTCGGCCGGCTGCGGGGGCTTCGGCGCGCCCGGTGCAGCGGGCGGCTGAACCACCCGGGGAGGGGGCACCACCACCAGTGCGCCGGGCGGTACGCTGGTCATGACCACCGCGTTCGGCCCGATGCGCGCACCGTCGCCGATGGTCACCCGGCCGATGATGGCCGCGCCCGCACCGACCTCCACCCCCGCCCCGAGCGTCGGGGCGCCCCCGCGCCGCATCGACACCCCGCCGATGGTCACGTTCTGCCGGATGGTGCAGCCGTCGCCGATGACGGCGTCGGGGTGGACCACGATCCCGCTCTGGTGGCTGATCCTGACCCTGCGGCCCACGCGGGTGGACCTGGGCAGCTCGATCCCGTAGACGTTGCGGACGAAGACGTGGCACAGGTCGTGGAGCACGCTCAGCGGCGCCCGCAGCACGCGGGGGAGGCCGAGCACCGCGTTCCCGAACCGGTGCACCGCCAGGGCCTGGAAGCCGGGCTTGGACCACGACGCGTCGTTGGCCCGGAAGTCTTCCCGGATGAGTGCGAAAAGACCGCGCATGGGGGTCGTTCAACCGGCCGCGGCCTGCAGCGCCCGCTCCGTCGGGGCCGCCGCGGACGCGAAATACAAGTTCTGTTCCGCGCGCAGGCGGTCGCTCAGGCGCCCTTCGGGGAGCTCCACGTCATCGTACGTCAGCACCGCGTCGCGGGGGAGGTCGCGCAGCAGGCGGCAGCCCTCCGCCAGCCCGATGGGGAGGAGGCGCTCCAGCGCCGTCGTGTCGGAGTTCTCGGCCAGGCCGTAGGTGTGATAGCCGCCCAGCCCGTCCAGCACCTCGCCGGCCTTCAGCTCCACCTTGGCCGCGGTGACCACGTCCACGCACGGTGCGCCCAGCGGCTCGATGGCGGCGTCCCCGAAGAGGACCGCCCGGGCCACCGTGTTGGGCACCTCGAAGTGGCAGAGGTGGTAGGGCGTGTAGAAGCAGTAGAGCGGCCCCTCTCCCAGCTTGTACAGGTTGAGGTAGTGCTTCTGGATGGGGTGGTCGTGCGTACCCAGCACGAACACGCCGGGCCCGGGGGCGGCGCCCACCACGTAGTCCACGATCCCCGGCCCCTCCAGCAGCTCCTCCAGCGGGTAGAGCCCCACCGTCTCGGTGATCGGCGTCCCGGTCTCCACCGTGGGGCCGAACATCCCCCGCCGGGCCACCCGCATCCCCGTGGCGTTGGCGACGATGGCCTGCTCGAAGGAGATCTTGGTCCCGTCCGCGAACGAGGTGACCATCTGCGGGTTCTGCCCCCACTTCTCGGCGAACCCCTTCTGCGTGGTGGGGTTGCGGTAGGGGTCGTGGAGCCCCTTGATGTTGCCGCACAGCACCGGCCGTACCCCGAGCCCCTTCACGAACCGGTACAGGTTCATGATGACCCCCGGCTGGTCGCCGTCGGAGCCGGTGAGCACCACCCCCGCCCGGTCCGCGTGGACCTTGAGGATGGCGCCCACGGTCCCGTCCAGCTCGGCGTTCATGGTGACCACGTGCTTGCCGTGCGCGATGGCCTCCATCACCACGTGCGCGCCGAACTCCACCGCCCCGGTGACCTCCACGATGCAGTCGATCCCCTCCGCCCGGCAGAGGAGGAGCGCGTCGTCGGTCACCGCGCGCTCCCCGCGGGCGATGGCCTCCTCCAGCGCCGCGACCGTTTCCACCACGCGGGGGCGCTCCACGCCGGCCTCGCGGTACGCCCGCTCCGCCCCTGCGAGGGTGCGGTTGGCGATGGCCACCAGCTCCATTCCGCGGACGTAGTTCACCATCTGCAGCGCGACGCCGCGCGCCATGAAGCCCGCGCCCACCATGCCCACGCGGATGGGACTTCCCTCCGCCGCGCGCCGCTCCAGGGCCTTGTCGACCAGGATCATCGGACCGGTATCCTCCGGGTGTGTCGTGTGCCCGCCCTAGCGGGCGGCGGGGGCCTGCAGCTGCGCTCCGCGCAGGGGCCAGCTCCGGTCCTTGTCGGAGATCACCCGCGGCTCCGCGGGCCAGTCGATCGCCAGCGCCGGGTCGTCCCAGCGGATCCCCTGCTCCGCCCCGGGGGCGTAGAACTCCGACACCTGGTAGGTGACCTCGGTGTCGTCCTCCAGGGTGATGAAGCCGTGCGCGAAGCCCTCGGGGACGTACAGCATCCGGGCGTTCTCCGCCGTGAGGTCCACGCCCACCCACTGCAGGTAGGTGGGGGAGTCCGGGCGCAGGTCCGCGATGACGTCGTGGATCGCCCCGCGGGTGCAGCGCACCAGCTTGGCCTCGCGGAAGGGCTCCACCTGGTAGTGCATCCCCCGCAGCGTCCCCCGGCGCGGGTTCCACGACATGTTCGCCTGGGCGACGTGCGGCATCAGCCCGTGCTCGCGGAACTCCCGCTCGCAGTACACCCGGGCGAAGAAGCCTCGGTCGTCCTCCCGGCGCTCCAGGTCGATCACGTAGGCGCCGGGGAGGCGCGTCTCGGTGAAGATCATGCGGCGGCCGCCTCCTCCAGCCAGAACAGCTCCTCCCCCAGCTGCCCGGTGCCGAGAAGGTGCTGGAGCTGCTTGAGGCGGGTGAAGGTGCGGTGCTGGAAGATCTCCGGCGTCATGCCGATCCGCTCGAAGATCCCGCGCAGCTCCTCGGCCCCCGCCTGCACGTCGCGCCGGCAGCGGAAGGCGGGGAGCCGCTCCGTGATCTTGTCGAAGGAGACCCGGTAGCTCCGGTTGTCGCCGTCGCTGCTGCCGAAGGTGAGGGCGCACCCCGGGAACACGTCCGCCACCACGCGCGCCACGTCGCGGACCTGGTAGTTCTCGCGCGAGTCGCCCACGTTGAGGATCTGGTTGTGCACCGCCTCGCGGGGGGCCTCCAGCGCCGCGGCCACCGCCTCGCAGATGTCGCCCACGTGCACCAGCGGGCGCCAGGGGGAGCCGTCGCTCGTCATGCGGATCTCGCCCGTGGTCCAGGCCAGGCCGGAGAGGTTGTTCACCACCAGGTCGAAGCGCATCCGCGGGCTCGCCCCGTAGGCGGTGGCGTTGCGCAGGAAGGTGGGCGAGAACTCCTCCGCGGCCAGCGCGGACACGTCGCGCTCCACCCGCACCTTGCACTCCGCGTACGCGGTCTGCGGGTTGGGGGCGGCGGTCTCGTCCTTGAGGTCGCCCGTGCCGACGCCGTAGACGCTGCACGACGAGGTGTAGACGAAGCGCGACACCCCCGCGCGGCGGGCCGCCTCGGCCAGATGGACGCTCCCCAGGTGGTTGATGCGGAAGGTGATGTCCGGGTTGAGCTGCCCCAGCGGGTCGTTGGAGAGCTCGGCCAGGTGCACCACGGCGTCGAAGCCGGCCAGGTCGGCCTCGCCCAGCCCCCGGATGTCGCGCCGGAGCATGGGGACGGAGCGGAGCCCGGCGTCGTACAGCACCGCGTCCGCGTAGAAACCGGTGTCCAGCCCGACCACGTCGTGCCCGCGCTCCGCCAGCAGGGGGGCGAGCAGCGAGCCGATGTACCCTTCCGCGCCGGTGACGAGGACTCTCATGGGATTGCCTGGACAGGGGGGGTCGGTTCGGGCGCGGCCGCGATGACCTGCGCCGGGATCCCGCGCGTTGCGCCCACCGGCGCGGACACGATGGTGATCAGCTCGGTGGCTCCGGGCGCCCCGTGCACCTCGCGCGCCTCCTCGGTCTGGTCCGGCCAGACCTTCCAGGGCGCCTGGCCGCTCTCCCAGAGCTCGGTGAGCACCGTCTTGTCTCGCAGGGTGTCCATGGGGTGCCAGAACCCGGTGTGCCGGAAGGCGGCCAGCTGGCCGTCGCGCGCCAGCCCCTCCATGGGCTCCCGCTCCCACACGGTGTCGTCGCCCTCGATGTAGTCGAACACCTGCGGCTCCAGGACGAAGTAGCCGCCGTTGATCCAGGCGCCGTCGCCCATGGGCTTCTCGCGGAAGCCGCCGACCCGGTCGCCGTCGTCGCCCAGCGTGAACGCCCCGAAGCGGCCCGGCGGCTGAACCGCCGTGAGGGTGCCCAGCACCTTCTCGCGCCGGTGGAACTCGATCAGCTCGGTGACGTTCACGTCACTGACCCCGTCGCCGTAGGTCATGCAGAAGGTCTCGTCCCCGACGTGGTCGCGGATGCGCTTGATGCGCCCGCCCGTCATCGTGGCGCCGCCGGTCTCCACCAGCGTCACGCGCCACGGCTCGGCGCCGTTGCGGTGCACCTCCACCCGGTGGTTGCGGATGTCGAAGGTGACGTCCGCCACGCGCAGGTAGTAGTCGGAGAAGTACTCCTTGACCACGTAGCCCTTGTAGCCCAGGCAGATGACGAAGTCGTTGATCCCGTGGGCGGAGTACGTCTTCATGATGTGCCACAGGATGGGCTCGCCCCCGATCTCCACCATCGGCTTGGGGCGTACGCTGCTCTCCTCGCTGATCCGGGTTCCGAACCCCCCGGCCAGGATCACTGCTTTCATGATTGTGCGGTGGTCTGAAGGGCGAGTCCGGCTCCCACGGCGGTCGCGCCGCGGAGCCGGCGGTCGATCTGGTCAAAGACGTGCTCGGCGAACGGCAGGGCGCAGGTGAAGGCGGGGGAGACGGCGTTCAGCACGTGGAAGGAGCGGCCGTCCCCCTCGTAGCGGAAGTCCATCTCCAGCTTCCGCTCCCGGACGTTCACGAGCTGCGCGCGGATCCCCGGCTTCCCCCAGCGCCAGCCCAGGCCGGAGACGGGCTCCGCGGCCAGCTCCGAGGCGAGCCGCACCAGGGCTCGCTTCCACGCCTTGGGGAGCTCGCGCCGGGCCAGGGAGCGGAACTCGAAGTCGTCCGCGCGGAGCAGCCCCGCCACCCGCAGGCCGACCTCCATGAACTCGTCCCAGCGGAAGCCGCCCAGCCCACCGTAGTGCTCCCGCCAGAGCGCCGGGAGCGCGGTGGGCCCGATCTTGGCGCGGCCGTCCACCGTCACGGTGAAGTGGACCCCCAGGAAGGGATGGCGAAGCTCCGGGACCGGGTACACGTGGCGCCGGAAGAAGCCCCTGCCGGCGTCGGCGTACAGGTAGAGCCCCCGGAAGGGGAGGATGCGGTAGTCCGCCGAAAAGCCATAGTCCCGCGCGATGCGGTCGGCGTACAGCCCGGCGGCGTTGATGACGTACCCCGCCGGGACGGTGCCGGTGGAGGTGAGCACCCCATCCGGCGTACGCCCCAGGTAGCGGGTGCCCGGCCGGATCTCCACGCCCGCCGCTCGCGCGTCGCGCACCAGCGACGCCATCACCTCCGCGGGATCCACCGAGGCGGTGCTGGGGCTCCAGAGGGCGCGCTCCACGGTGCGCGCCCGCGGCTCCAGCTCGCGCGCCTCCTTCTCCGTCACGTCGTGCAGCTCCACTCCGTTGGCGCGCGCGCGGCGAAGCAGCTCGTCGAGCCCCGCGTGCTCCGCCCCGGACCGCGCCACCACCAGCTTTCCGCAGCGGTTGATGCGAAGGCCCCGCTCCTCGCAGTACTCGCTCCAGCGCCGCTGCCCCTCGCGGGTGAAGCGCGCCTTGAGGCTGTCCGCCGTATAGTAGAAGCCCGCGTGCAGCACCCCGCTGTTGCGTCCGCTGGCGTGCAGCCCGCAGGCCTCCTCCTTCTCCAGGAGCGTCACCCGGGCGCCGGGGTGGCGGCGGCGGGCCTCCATCGCGAGGGTGAGCCCCACGACGCCGCCGCCGATCACCAGGAAGTCGGTCGCTGGGGTTGCCATTCCCATGGAGCACGGTTGAGGGTCCGGGACGCGGAGAGGGGTTTCGGCGTCCGCGCGCAGCGTCCCCGGACAGACGGGGCTGACGTGCGCACGAGACCGGAGGAATCACATTGCGTGCCTGCCGGAGCGGGGCGGCGGAGGGTCAGGGGGCCCCGGATGCTCTTGGGAATTTCACGTGCGCGTCCCCGGCATGTCCCCCGGAGTGCGGTGCCCGCGCAACAGGTGTCGTCCGGGGCGGCGGGACGGCGGGCCGCCGCAGAGCGGAGCCGCGCGACACTTGCGCGTCGCACCGGCTGAATGGTCCGCAGGGCATGCGGGATGGGAGGGGGACGACCGGAGGGGATCGGGACGGGACGACGGCCGCGCTCGCGCCTGAAGACGGGCCGCCGGGCGGCGGCATTCGGTACCGGCTGCGGACAGCGGCCTGCCTAGCGGACGAGACCCGGCATGCGGGCACGGAGTCGCTGGACGTGCGCTTCGGCCAGGAAGAAGTAGTTCGTGCTGTGGTCCCCCGGGCGCCTCCGCACCACCTGCCGTCCATCGAAAAACCAGGGCCGGTAGGACTCGTCCTCCAGCAGCTCGAACAACCGGCTGGCACCGGTACCTGAAAGGTCCGGGTCGCCCGAAACCTCAATGAGCCACGCCGGCCTGTCTTTCCGTATGAGCGATTCCGATCCGGCGATGCAGGCGAGCTCGTGTCCCTCCACGTCGCACTTGACGAAGGTCACCGGGTCGAGGCCGTCCGTGATGGAGTCGAGCGTCAGCGACCGGGCCTGCACCCGCCGGTTCTCCGTCCTGGCCTGTCCGGTCTCGTCACCGGGTATGACGTGGGCCTCGTAGTAGTTTTCCCCTGCGGAGTCGTATTTCGGCACCTCCATGGTCACGGTCGCGTCGCGATCGGAGACAGCGGCGTTGACGGCCCTCACGTTGGCCATGCCCAGCGACCGGATGTTGTGCGACAGGAGGCTGAAGGTCTGAGGCACGGGCTCCACGCTGACCACCCGGCCTGTGGGTCCAACGAGCTCCGAGAGGACTCTCGTGTAAACTCCGACGTTCGCCCCCACGTCCACGACCGTGTCTCCCGGGCCGACCAGGTGCTGCACGACCGTGAGGTCCGGCTCCTGGTCGAGCGTGAATGAGCGGAGCATCCGGGCGTAATGCCTCGCCTTCACGGGCCGGAGCAGTGGCTCGGGCAGGTAGTGCAGGGCCTGCCTCTTGAGGAACGCGTAGATCCCGGGCACGGTGCCCTCCTGGATGGCTGGCCGACGGGAATGCGCCGAACCGCGATCCCCGGTGCAATCCGCTGCCGACCGGGGAGAAGCGCGCTCCTGTTGCGGCTACGCCGCCCCGGATGCCACGCTCGGCGCCACTGGCGCCGGGAGCAGCGCCCGGTACTTCGCTGTCATGGATTCGCCGATCACGTCCCAATCGTAAACCACCTCCGCCGTGCGCCGGGCGCCCTCCCCCAGGCGGGTGCGGAGGGCCTCGTCTTCCAGCACCCGCTGCACCGCCGCGGCGAAGTCGGCCGGGTCGTCGCGGACGAGGATGTTCTCGCCGTCGCGGGCGTCCAGCCCCTCGCACCCGACGGAGGTGCTGACGACCGCCTTCCCCATGGCCCAGGCGTCCAGGATCTTGAGGCGGGTCCCCCCGCCGACGCGGAGCGGCACCACGTAGCAAGCTGCGCGTTGCACGTAGGGGCGGATGTCATCCACGTACCCGGTCAGCTCGATGCCATGCCGCTCCCTGTATTCCCGGCACGCCTCCACGGGGGCAGGGCCTACCCAGGTCACCTCCACCGGTGCGGTTGCCCCCGCTATCCGCGGCAGGATGTCCGAGGCGAAGTACTCCATCGAGTCCCGGTTCGGGAGCCAGCCATATCCTCCAACGAAGACCACACCCCGCTGGGGACCGTCGCCAGGCCGAAACTCGCGCGTGTCGACTCCGTTCGGCACCACGACGAATCGCGCTTCGGGAACAATCCTGGCGAACAGGTCGCGGTCGACAGGTGAGACCGCCACGTTCAGCGCGACCCGGCCGCACCAGGTCTGTTCCTCTTCACGCGCGAGGCGGGCCTGGAGCCCGACGTACCACCTGCGGAGCAGGTCCGTTTCCATCGCGGCACGGCGGCGCAGCAGGTCCGACTCCACGTTGTGGTGTGTGCAGACCACGGGAACTCCCTCGAAGAGCGGGAGGAACCGCGAGAGGTCCAGGCTGTCCACGTGGACGATGTCGAACCGGTTGGTCCGGAGGAGCTCGGCCAGGTGGCTCCGCACCGCCGCCGAGTCGTGCACGTAATGGGTATAGACGCGGCGCAGAACAAGGCTGCGCACGTGGTCGAAGACCAGGCGCGCCCTGCTCTGCTCCTGCGGGATGGGAAACGCGGCGACCTGCGCGAACTGTCGCAGGCCGGCAAGCGAAGCTTCGAGCTGCTCCCGGGTCTCCCGGTTCGCCCTGCGGTAGAAGCAGACCGCCGTGACGTCGAACTCCCGCGCCAGGAGCCGCAGGACGTTGAACGAGCGCTGGTGCACCCCGCTGTCGGCAGGGAATGGCAGCGTCTGGCAGAGAAACAGCAGCTTTGGCCGCAGCACGCCGCGGTCGCGGTCCGGAGGAGGCTCGTGGCGCCCGTAACTCGTCACTTCCGGTACGCCCCCGCCCCCCCGAGTACGATGATCTGGAGCGCCTTCAGCCTCGCCCAGTAGTAGACCCAGTACAGGAAAAGAGCACGTCCCAGGAGCTGGACGCTCGTGCCTGCGTGGGTCCGCGGTCTGCGCCCCCGTGACATCCTGTAGGCGACTGTCAGCGACGGTGCGATCAGCTGCGAGAGCACGACCAGCCCCACCCCCGCCGCCCCGGAGAGGGGGACCGCGGCCCAGGCGATCACCGCCGCAGCGGTCGCCGTCAGGTGGAGCAGCATCATCGCGGTGGGCTTGTCGACGGAGCGCAGGGTCACGGTCCCGAACATCCCCAGGGCGTACCAGACGTCGCGGCGGAAGAACCGCCGGATGGTCTTGGGGTTCCCCAGGTGCATCGCCGAGACCAGGTGTGACTGGTAGATCCGGAAGCCGCGATGCAGAAGCCTCTGGCAGATCTCCGCGTCCTCGCCCGTGTACAGCGCTTCGTCGAAGCCGCCGACCTGCCGGAACGCAGATGCGCGGATGGCGAAGTTCCCCGCGGGAAGCAGGTGGACGTCTCCGTCGGCGCAGCTCGCGTGCAGCTCGTGCCAGGTGGCCTCGATCCAGTGCGGCGCCGGCGGGAGGGCGTACCGGCACCCCACCGCATCTGCTCCGCTCAGCTCGAACGCCCGCCGGACCGAGTGAAGGTAGGTGGGCTCCACCAGGCAGTCTGCATCGAGGAAGCAGAGATACTCTCCGCCGGACCGGGCCGCCCCCAGGTTCCGGACCGCGGAGATGGTCCCTCCCTCCAGCCGGTAGATCGCCGCCGCGGACCCGTACCGCTCCTGGAGGCGCTCGTACGTGCCGTCGGTGGAGCCGTTGTCCACGATGATCAGCTCGGCATTGCCGTACTCCCGCACTGCCGCGAGCACGGGGTCGAGCGTCTCCTGCAGGTAGTGCCAGCAATCGCGCACCGGCATTACCACCGATATTCGCTGCATCTTCGGTGAGTCCGTGGGAGTCTTCCAGCCGCCATCCGGAACGGGCGGCCGACGGCGCGCCCGGAGTCGCGGCTCGGGCCTTCCGGGGCGGCGGACGCACCCTCTAGAGCAACGTGCATGCCCCGCCAGCGGCCCGGGAAAGACCGGAGTGGGCGCCACCGGCACCGACCTCCACGTCTGGCAATCGGGCGAGGCGGACACATTCGTTGCACGCATGCAACGTCGGCACCCCGACACCCGGGCAGGAGCTCGACTCGCGGGGCGTCGGAGTGCCTGCGTGCACAGCGTCTAGCCGACGTGCTCCCACGCGAAGCTGCAGGTATGAGGGATTCGTGAGATCACCCAGCGGTACTTCCCGGATCGCTCGCGGGGGATGTCCTCGACCTGCACGATCTCCAGTGCAATCCCGGTCCCCAATCGCTCCGCCAATCGCTGGCGCAGCTCCCGCTCGTCTGCGGGGGAGAAATCCGCCGAAGCCACGATCTTCACCAGCAGGTGATCCGGCCGCTCCTGGACCAGCTGCGACTTGATGATCTGGTCGAACGGCTTGAACGGGTGGGTAAGGACCGACGGAGAGATCATCCGTCCATCCGGGGTTACGACGATGTCCTCGGCCTTGGTGGCCACGTCCCGGATGCGGACCAGCGTCCGCCCGCACTCACACGGCTCGCGAACCATGGACGACAGGTCGCCGGTCCTGTATCGGATCAGCGGCATTGCATGGTTGTGCAGGCTGGTCCCGACGAGGAAGCCCACCTCGCCGTCCGGAACCGGCCGCCCCTCCTCGTCCACCACCTCGGTATAGCCGAACTCCTCTGAAAGATGCTTTCCGGAGTGCGCTTCGCACTCGGCCGCGAAGATCACGCGCTCCGCGTGGCCGTAGAAATCGAAGATCTCGCAGCCGAAGGCTTCGCGGATCGTCTCCCGCTGGACGGAGTGGAGCGTCTCCGACGAGGTGAACACCGCACGCATCGGAAGCCGCAGCCCCTGCCGAAGCACGTGCCTCGCGACGATGAACAGCGTCGACGGATATCCTTCCAGGAAGCGGAGACCCCGCCTGCCGATCTCGCGGACGTACAGGTCGAGGTTCTCTTCGGCCATGTGGAAGCTGGAGAACCAGACCTGCCGGTGCACGCGGTTCACCCGCCAGAACGGAGGCTTCGATTCCCGCGGCGGCACGACAGTCCGACCGAGAAAGACTCCGAGCCAGTCCACCTCCGTCATCCCGCCCCAGACCTTCTGCCGACGGTCTACGGCGTTGGTCATCACACAGGTGTTGCGATCATACCACAGGGACAGCGGAGAGCCGGTGGTTCCGCTGGTATGGCCGTGCAGCCACCCCGGAGTGGAGGTGTCCCCCGTCAGCAAGTCGGCGCCCCGCTCTCTCACGGTCTCCTTGGTGAGGAGGGGCAGCTTCCAAAGATCGCGGACCCCACCGATGTCCGCCGGGAGAACACCGTGGTGGTCCATCACCTCCCGATAGTACCGGCTGTGCTCATAGGCGGCCTTCACGACGGACCGGACCTGCCGGTCCTGGAACGCGGTCAGCTCCTCTCGCGGAGCGCGCTCGCGCTGCAGGAGACGACGAAGCGCGCTCCGATAAGGGGGGCCGTAGCGATGATGCTCGATGCGTAGCGCATATGCGTTGAGCATGAGCGTTTGAGCCCATACGGGCGACTGGCTGTAGAAGCGCTCGAGTGACATCTCTGCTGCTGCCCAGGAGCTGAACGCGGACGCGGCTCATGATCTGGATGAGACCGGCTGAGGCTGGATCGCTGGAGCGACCGGGCAATGTCTATGCCCCGCGCAGGGCCCTCATGCGTGTCCGGCCGGGATCGTCCGCCCCGGTCCCGTCGGAAGCGAAAAGGGGCCAGACCCGTGAGGATCTGGCCACCTGTCTCCTGGACGATGTCGCTAGGGGCGGGCGGTGCGGAAGTGGATGTTGTCCCAGAGGCGGTAGTCCTTCATCAGGTCGGTCGGCGCCCACTGCTCCTGGTTCCCGATGCCGTACTCGTAGATGAAGTCCGTCGCTTCGCTCGGACTGGCCCCGAAGAGCATCACGTTCGTACGCTCCTTGACGAGCTGCCCGTTGAACCAGACCCGGATGCTCCCGTTGGCCATGCCCCGGGTGTTGGCCGTCAGCTCCACCTCGACGCGGTGCCAGCGGTCGAAGGCGACCGGTGCGATCCCGTAGGCGAACTCGCGCGTGCTCGACCCGGACCAGCCCGAGACGAGCTGCAGGTCCATCCCGCTCTTGTCGGCACGCCCCCACAGGTTGACCACCACGTCGCCCGTGCGCGCGTTCGGATCGCCAAACTTGAGGTAGATCAGCTTGCGCTGGTCGTTCTGCGCCTGGGCCGGAGCCGTGTAGGGGTAGCGCGGCAGGTAGAAGTCACCCGCCAGGTAGATCCGCTCCCCGAACCCAACGCCGCTGGGATGCCCGCCCGCAGGGTTGGCGCGGTAGTAGAGCCCGCCGTTGGAATCGTGTGCGCCGCCAGACGCGGGGTCGTACACGTAGTCGACCCGCGCCACGCTCCCGCGCCCGGAGCCGGTCGGATCCGCGATGACGCTCACCGGCTTGGTGATGTGGCTACCCCACTGCCCGAAAGCCCCGATCGTCCCGTCATTGAAGTCGTGCCCGTAGACCAGCGTGCTCGTCGTGACCGTGGGCGCGCTCACCGTCACCTGCGCCGTTCCACTCTTCCCCTCGCTGGTGGCGGTAACCGTCACCGTCCCTCCGGCCACGCCCGTCACAACCCCGGTGGACGAGACCGTCGCCACGCCCGCGTTGGAAGTCGCCCAGGTCACCGGCCGGCCGGTCAGCACCTGCCCCGAGCCATCCCGGGCGACCGCCGCCAGGTCCACGCTCCCCCCCACCGCGATGGATGCCGTGCCGGGCGAGACCGTGACCGTCGCCACCGGAACCGCCGCGACCGTCACCGTGGAGACGGCGCTCTTGCCACCCGCGCTCGCGGTGACGTAGCTCGTCCCCGCGGCCACCCCGCTCACCAGCCCGGAGCCGTTCACCGTGGCCGCAGCGGTGTTGGAGGAGGTCCACCCGAAGGTGACCCCGGGGACCTCATGGCCGTTGGCGTCCCGTGCGGAGGCGCTCACCTGCTGCGTCTGCCCCACCTGCACCGTGGGAGCGGAGGGGGAGACCACCACCGAGGCGATCACCTGGCGCACCACCACGGTGGCGGTGTCGGCGAGCGCGCCGCTGGCCGCCACGACCCGGGCCGTCCCCGGCGCCTTCGCCACCACCCGCCCGGAGCCGTCGACCGTCGCGACGCCCGAGTTCAGGCTGGTCCAGCTCACCACCGCACCGGACATCGGGCTCCCCGCCTGGCTGTACACCGTCGCGCCAAGCTGCGTCGCCGCGCCGATGGCGCTCAGCGTGTCCGCCCGCGGCGAGACCATCACCCGCGACGGCACCGTCGCCGGATCGGTCGTCACGCTGACCGCGGCGGCGCCCGTCTTCCCCTCGACCGTCGCGATGATGGTCGCGCTGCCGACCGCCACCCCGGTCACCAGGCCGGAGGCCGATACCCCTGCGACCGCCGGATTGGACGTGCTCCACTCCACCAGGCGCCCGGTCAGGACGTTCCCCGAAGCGTCCCGCGCCGTGGCGACGGGGACGACGCTCCCTCCCACCACGATGGATGCGGAGGCCGGCGAGACGCTCACCGAAGCCACCTGGGCCTGCACCTTCACCGGCGCGGCGACCGTCAGCGTCGCCGTGGCACTCTTCCCGCCGGCTCTGGCCGTCACGTAGCTCGTCCCCGCCGCCACCGCGGTGGCCTGCCCGGAGGCGCTCACCGTGGCCACCGCGGTGTTGGAGGACATCCACTCGAACGCCACGCCCGGGATCTCGTTCCCGTTGGCGTCCTTCGCCAGGCCGGACAGCGGCTGGGTCTGCCCCGGATCCAGCGTCAGCGCGGTGGGCGTCACCGCGACAGAGGCGACCACCTGCCGCACCTCGACGGTAGTGGTGTCCTCCTTGCCGGCGTACCGCGCCGTGACCAGTGCGGTGCCGGTCGCCGTCCCGGTCACCAGCCCGACGTCACTGACCGTCGCGACCGCGGGGTTGAGGCTGGTCCACTTCAGCGACGAGGGCGCAACCGGATTCCCCTTGTTGTCCCGCGCGTCGGCGAGGAGGCGTACCGTGTCGCGCAGGGCGTTCAGGGTCACCGCCTCCGGCCGAAGCTGCACGGAGGACGAGTTCCCCTTCACTGCGAGACGCAGGGTGGTCGTCTGCCCGCCTACCGATGCGCCGATCAGGGCCTCCCCGGTGCGCAACGCGGAGACGGCACCGTCGGGGCCGACGTGGGCCACCTCGGGAGACGAGCTGGACCAGGAGATCCTCTGCTTGGAGACGACCCGCCCGCTTTCATCGACGACCTGGGCGTCGATCTGCACGGCTTCCCCGGCGAGGAGCTCGAGGTCGGACCTGTCCAGGACGACCCGGAGCCGCCGGAATTCGGCCGACGCGTCCAGGTTCGGCGCGGTCACGCCCGAGTCGCAGGACGGCAGGACGGCGGAGAGGGAGAGGGCGAGGGCGGAGAGGACGAGCTTCTTCGCGAGAGACATGGTGGGGGCCCGGGAGGGGTGGGTGGGGGTTCCGGCTCCCCTGTCCATCCGGCGGGCGAAGCGGGCGGAATACAGACAGCCGCCAGCCACGACCCCCGGGTGGGGAATCGCAACGCTGGCGGCCAGGCGAACGTGGCAGGGAGCCCCTGCTTTAGTCCCGTAGCTCTGCGGCCCCGTCTTTCGGCGGGTGTGCTCTGGTCAGCGAGTTTCGATCGGGGAGGCACGCCTCATAGGAAGGCTTGACGCCCACACCAGGGGCAACGGGCATTCCATCTGCGGGAAGGGGGACTGCGGAGGAAGGGAACAGCTTTTCTACGAACGACTTACCGCGAACGCAGAACGACCCGGGCCGGGCCTCCCGCTCCGGGAAGCGGTTGCATCATTCCGGTATCGTTGCGAGATGCGAGACGGACGCGAGCCGGTGCGCACCGCCCGCCAGCAGCTTGCCGGAGCCGTCAGGTGCTAGATGCAGCCGGGGCCGCCGCATGATCGCGGCGGCCCCGTGGAAACCCGCACTGCAGAGCGGACCGGGCATCTCGCACGGCTCGCTACCAGCCGGGGCTGGAACGGAAGATCTTGAAGTCGTCGAGGTAGACGGAGGTGGTCTGGTCGAAGCCGGAGTTGGACCACCCCATGAGATAGCCGTTGCGGAAGAAGTTGCCCGCAGAGTTGGTGCTCATCAGGGGGATGCCGCTCTCGTTGATGCGCTTCACCCCGTCGAACCACACCTCCACGAGGCCGTTCGCCTTGGCCGGGTCGGCGCTGTCCGAGATTCGCGCGTGGATGCGCACCTGCACCCACCGCCCACGGTTCGCGTCGGTCATGAAGCCGTTCCACTGACCCACTCCTTCGGTGCTGCTGTGCTGCACCACGGAGGCACCGCCCCACAGGTTGTACAGGTAGCTGTCGCCGTCGGAACCGGTCGTGGTGCGCCGATACTCCATTACGAAGGCCACGTTCCTGGCCCGGTAGTCCACGTCCCAGAGCGCGAAGAACTTGTTGTTGGTATCCAGTGCCCTCGGATCGTTTGCCGTGGCGCAGACGGCCCGGTGGTAGAACTTCGGCCCCGCAGTCGTCCCGCCGCTCGGGAAGTAGAGATAATATTCGAACCACACCTCCTTCAGGTCCTCCCCGAGTGCGAACCGCTGCTCCGAGAATGCGTCGTCACACAGGTCCGGATTGCCGCCGTAGGTGAACCTGAGGCTGTACGACCCGGTACGGGCGATGGTGTTGGACACGCTCACCGCGTCGCCACCGCCGCCGGCCTGCGCGAACGTCCATCCGTACCCGTTCTGAGCCGCCGCACGCGCCCCGCTCTCGAACCCGTCCGCGAACGCGGGGGTGGTGCCGGTGGGGGGCGGGGTCGGGTCGGGGTCGGGGGTCGGTTCCGGGGCAGGCTCGGTCTTCTTGGGCTTGCGGGCCAGCAGCGGGCGCTCCGGCCCCGCGGACACGGGCTCCGTCACCCCCGCGTCACAGGCTGCCAGCGCGAGCGCGGAGAGTACGCCCAGGACTCCGAACGCAAGCCGCTTTCGAGCGAACATCGGACCTCCCTCAAAGCTGGGAACGTGGGTGCTCCGGAATAGGAACACGAAAAAAGCCGCCTGCGAAGGGTCCCCCGGGTGGGGGAATCCCTGCGCTGGCGGCTCGGCTGACATAGCAGGGCGAAGCCTGCCTTAGTCCCGTGGCTCTGCGCCACCGCCTTTCGGCGGCTTTGCTCTGAGCAGCGTATAGATCGGGGGGCGGGAACGACCGGAATGCCGGCGTCCGCCGGGCCGAGCGTCCTCGCTATGTCGGATTTGGTCGCGGAGATTATAACAGGAGCTACGGGAACGCACAAGTGGCTACCGAACCGACGGTTACCGAACCAATGAAAAACATCGGTTCCGCAGGGTTTGCTCAGCCTGGCCCGACCAGAGCTACCGTGCGGGCTGGAGTACGTGGCGTGGCTGCAACACCCGGCGCGCCAGAAATGCAGACAAACGTTGAACACAAAGCGCCGACGAGCAGGTATCTTCGACGCGACCGGTCGGTTTTGGAGAGTGGCACGTCCGCTGCACGCGGTCTGTAGACCCCGAGATACCCGGCCACCCTCTCGACCGTCGCCCTGATGCCGCTTGCCTCGGTTCTCGCAGCCAACCGACTCCCCGCGTTGGACGGGCTCCGCGCCGTCGCCGTGGGGCTGGTGATCGTCTACCACGCCGGGCTGGAGATCCCGGGCGACCTGGGCGTGACCGGCTTCTTCGTGCTCAGCGGCTTCCTGATCACGTGGCTGCTGCTGGCGGAGCACGACCGGACGGGCGGGGTCTCCCTCCGCAGCTTCTACCTGCGCCGCACCCTCCGGATATTCCCCGCCTACTATGCCTTCGTGCTGTTCTCGCTGGCGTCGGACCGGCTGCTGGGTGACGGGTGGACGCCGGGCCAGACGTGGTCGATCTTCGGCTACGGGGTCAACTACTACAACGCATTCAACAACCACGAGGGGCCGATCCCACACGCCTGGTCCCTGGCCGTGGAAGAGCAGTTCTACCTGCTCTGGCCGGCGGCCTTCCTGCTCCTGGTCCGGCGCGGGGAGCGGGCGCTGCGGTGGGGGCTGGCCGGGCTGATCCTGGCGGTGCTCGCCTGGCGCTCCTGGCTCTACCTGGGGGCAGGCGCCCCCGCGGCCTACGTCTACAATGCGTTCGACACCCGCTTCGACAGCCTCGCGGTCGGGTGCCTCCTCGCCGCCCTGCTCCGGCTTCCCGCGGTCGTGCGCGCCGCCGCGCCTCTCGGCGCGCAGCCGTGGTTCGTCCTGGGGACGCTGGTCCTGCTGGCCGTCTCGCGCTCCATGCTCGGCGAGGGCTG
This sequence comes from Longimicrobiaceae bacterium, assembly GCA_035936415.1. Classification (NCBI taxonomy): domain Bacteria; kingdom Pseudomonadati; phylum Gemmatimonadota; class Longimicrobiia; order Longimicrobiales; family Longimicrobiaceae; species Longimicrobiaceae bacterium. Next base: position 455 of record DASYWD010000557.1, on the reverse strand, counting down.
GCACTACTCGGCGGGCTTCACGGCGGATTCGCTGCTGATCGCCGTGCTCGTCGTGCAGCTCCTCCTGGTGCACCGCTCCACGCTGTGGCGGTGGCTGGACTGGCGCCCGGTGGCATACCTCGGGGCGCTGTCCTATCCACTGTACCTGTGGCACATGGTCGGCAGCGCCATCGGCCATCGCATCCCGGGGATCCCGCCTGGACTGGACCCGGTTGCAGGGGTGCTCGCGTCCATCGCTCTCGCAGCCGGGTCGTACCACCTGCTCGAGCAGCCCATCCTGCGACTCCGCCCGATGCTGGAGGCGCGGCTCGTCGGCCGGAACGCTACCCCGGCGGGCTCCAGCGCTCCATCCGGCATCGTCGTTCCCAGTGCTTCCGTGCCGGGCTGAAGGTCGCGGAGCGGGCGCCTTCCACCCCCGGCAGAGAGAGCCCCCCCTGCGCTTCGAAGCGCAGGGG
>DASYWD010000556.1 GCA_035936415.1 Longimicrobiaceae bacterium | reverse complement strand
CCGGCCCGACGGGAAGCCGGAGGTGGCGGGCGGGCCCGCCGTTTCCGCCTCGCATGCGCGGACGGTCTCGCTGGGCGTGGCGGGTCCGGGCGTGGGGGCGGACGTGGAGCCGGTGGTCGCGCGCGGGTCCGTCGCCTGGCTGGACCTGCTCGGGGCGGAGCGGCAGCGGCTGGCGGCGCTGCTGGCGGCGGAGGCGGGGGAGGACGGCGACACCGCCGCCACGCGGGTGTGGTGCGCGGGGGAGAGCCTCAAGAAGGGGGGCGCCGCCCCGGACGCCCCGCTGGTGCTGGCCGCGCTCTCCCCGGACGGGTGGGTGGTGCTCCGCTCCGGCCCGCGGGTGATCCCCACCTACGCGGGGCGGGTGCGGGGGGAGGGGCGGCTCGCGCTGGCGGTGATGGTGGAGCCGGAGCGGGACGCGGACGACGGAAACGACAACGGGCCCGCCCAGGGCCGGGAGGAACCATGGCACACGTCGCCGTAGACCAGGGGGTTCCGGGGATCGTCGGTCTCCTGGATCGGTACCCCGAGACCGCGGGGCCGCTGAACGCCCTCGCGCAGGCGCTCCTCCGCGCGGAAGAGGGGCTGAGCGCCGCCGAGCGGGAGCTGATCGCCACCCACGTGTCGTCGCTCAACCGCTGCGTCTTCTGCACCTCGTCCCACGCCGCGGCCGCGCGCCACCTCCTGGGGGAGGCGGAGACCGTGGATGCCGTGGTGGCCGGCGCCGCGGCGCCGCGCGTCACCCCGAAGCTCCAGGCGCTGCTGGAGATCGCCGGGAGCGTGCAGCGGGGCGGGCGGAGCGTGGGCGACGGGCAGGTGCGCGCCGCGCGCGAGCAGGGCGCCACCGACCGCGAGATCCACGACACGGTCCTGATCGCCGCCGCCTTCTGCATGTTCAACCGCTACGTGGACGGCCTGGCGGCGTGGACCCCGGACGACCCCGCGGCCTACGACCGGATCGGGGCGCAGCTGGCCGCCCATGGCTACGCGCGCTGAGGCAGCGGCCGTCCCCGTCCCGGCGTTGTCCGGGGCGCCCTCCCCCGCGTACGAGTACCGGCACGTGGTGGGGTTCGAGGAGACCAACCTGGTGGGGAACGTCTACTACGCCAACCACGTGCGCTGGCAGGGGCGCGTCCGGGAGATGTTCCTCCGCGACCACGCGCCGGAGGTGGCGGACGCGCTCCGGGAGGGGCTGGCGCTGGTGACCACCCGGGTCTCGTGCGAGTACTTCGCCGAGCTCTCCGCGTTCGACGAGCTGTCCATCCGGATGCGCCTGGGCGGCATCGCGCAGAACCGCGTGAGCATGCGCTTCGAGTACTGGCGCCGCGGGGCGGGGGGCGAGGCGCTGGCCGCCCGCGGCGAGCAGGAGGTGGCCTGCATGCGCCGGGAAGGCGCCGCGCTGGTGCCGGCCCCCGTCCCCGAGGCGCTCCGGGAAGCGCTCCGTCCGTACGCCTGACCCCCGGCAGCCCCCGAAGAGGAGGACGTCCGTGAGCTACGAGCAGAGAACGACCCCGTTCGGCCCGTCTGGCGCCGCCGCGCTGGCGGAGCGGGAGCACCCGGTGGGCACCGGCTCCCGGGCCAGGACCGTGCGCGCGCACCGGGAGACGGTCCAGCGGGTGATCCGGACCATGCGCCAGCGCTTCGGGGAGCCGCTCTCCCTGGACGACATGGCGCGCGTGGCGCACTCGAGCCCGTACCACTTCAGCCGCGTCTTCCGGCGGGTCACCGGGGCGTCCCCGGTGCAGTACCTGGCAGCCGTCCGGCTGGAGGCGGCGAAGCGGCTCCTCCTCACCACGCCCTTCTCCGTGGCCTCCGTCTGCTTCGAGGTCGGCTACAACAGCGTGGGTACCTTCACCACCCTGTTCACCGCCCTGGTGGGGGTGTCGCCGCGCCGGCTGCGGCGGATGGACGAGGGCGCCCTGGAGTGCGTCCTCCGCTCCCTCCCGGACCTCGTCGAGGGCGGCATTACCGCGCCCGCAGCCCGGAGCGCCGTCCAGGTGCGCGCGCCCGCCGACTTCGCGGGCCCGGTGTTCGTGGGGCTCTTCCGGGAAGCGATCCCCCGGGGCCGCCCCGCCGCCTGCGCCGTGCTGGACGGCCCCGGGACCGCCTTTCTCCCCCCCGTCCCCGACGGGCGCTACCACCTGTTCGCCGCGGGGCTCGCCCGGGCCGACGGCCTGGTGGACGCGGTCGTGTGCGCGGGAGCGCTCCGCGCGAGCGGGGGGCGCGTGGTGGCGAGCGGGGGAGCAATCCGGGTCGCGGCGCTCACCCTCCGTCCCGGGGAGCCCACCGACCCACCCCTCCTGCCGGCGCTCCCCTGCCTGCTGGAGGAGCGGCTGGCGCGCGGACGCGCCCCCGTCCCGGCGTAGGCGCGCGGCGCAGGTGAGCAATCCGGGAGAAGACGCCGCCGGGGTGCCGCGTGACCTTTCGAGCGCGGCGCTTCCCGCCCGTGTCTTCCCATCGATCGGCGCAGCCCCAGAACGGAGGTGACGATGAGCCAGAACGAGCCGAGGTCCTACGACGTCCAGGTCGACGCTCCGCCGGAGGAGGTGTGGCGGGCCCTCACCGACCCCGAGCTGACCCAGCAGTACTACTTCAACACCCGGGTGGAGTCCGACTGGACCCGGGGCTCGCCCGTCCGCTACCGCAACCCGGAGGGCGGGGTGGACCTGGAGGGAGAGGTGCTGGAGTTCGACCCGCCGCGCCGGCTGACGACCACCTTCCGCCCCACCTGGGCCCCTGAGGTCGCCGGCACGCCTCCCTCCACCGTCACCTGGGCCGTCGAGCCCAGCGGGAGCGGGAGCCGGCTCACCCTCACGCACAAGGGGTTCGACTGGTCCAGCCCCGGCGCGGACAGCATCCACGGCGCCTGGCAGCACACCGTCTCCGGCCTGAAAAGCGTGGTGGAGGGCCGCTCGCCCTGAGCGGGCGCGCCGCGAGCCGGAACGGCGAGGCAGAGAGCAAGAAAGGAGAGGAAGACCGGCCCGGGAAGCCGCATGGTACAGGGGGACGGCCGGCAGAGGCCGTTCGTCGCCCACGCAGTCGGAAACACCCCGGAAAGGAGCGTCACCATGGCAACCAGAGTGCACGACTTCTCGGACCTCGTCCTGCGTCCCGAGGGCGCGCAGGAGGCACGTGCGGCCGACGGGTCGCCTCTCCCCCCGAGCCCCAAGAGCGTGTCGGAGCTCCGCGTCTTCCGGATGGCGGCGGGAGGGCTGGACCGCCTGAACTTCGCCACCTGGGACACCATCGAGGTGATGGGCCACGGCGAGGACACCGTCGAGTTCCGCGGCTACTACGTGATCGAGCGCGAGAACCCCACCTCGGCCGACTGGAGCGGGGCCTCGGTGAACATCTTCATGCGCGAGCTGAACGTGTCGGGCACGAGCGCGAAGTTCGGCCGGATCCGCGCCAGCACCAACGAAGAGATGGGGCAGTCCGGCGGGCAGGTGCGGGCGGGCACGGCGTACGCCTTCGCGGACTCCCCCAAGCTGTGCGCCATGCTCGGCTACATGCAGTTCGAGCTGGCGGACGCCGGGATCACCGTGTTCAACAAGGAGCCGATCCTCCTGGAGCACAAGATCACCCACATCCCGCCCGTGGGGCAGGGCGGCGGGACGCGCGAGGGGGTGGAGTACCCGCTGTACCGCAAGGACGACCCGGACGGCCCGCCGGTCGCCATCCTCAAGCGCGTGCGGACGCACATCGGGGCCTGGCTCGAGTAGGTCCCGGCCGAGCACCCGGTCCGCCCCCGGGCGGGGGCGGACCGGCGCGAGAGCGAACCCCCACCCCGGACCGAGCATGCCGCAGACCGAGCAGAGACCGATCCGCCTGGACGCCGCGGCGCACGGCTCCGGGGACGCCGCGTCCACCGGCGGGCTCGCCGGGGCGGTCGGCGCGCTCCTCCCCGCGCTGGAGGCCTTCCAGCGCTTCGACACCCCGGAGCGCACGGGGATCGACCGCGCGGTCTGGGCCGCGCGGCTGGAGGAGCCGCTCCCCCGTTCCGGCCAGGGCGCCGAAGCCGTGCTCGAGGCGCTCCGCGACGTGGTGATCCCCAACGGGCTGCGCGCCGGCGCGCCCGGCTTTTCCGGGTGGGTGGCGACGGCCCCCACCACCCTCCCCGCGGCCGCCCACCTGGCGGCGGCCGTGGCGGGCCCGCTGGCCGTGGGGCTGCAGGCGTTCAACCTCCTGGAGGCGCTGGCGACCCGCTGGCTGGGCGAGCTGCTGGGGCTCCCGCCAACGCACCAGGGGCTGCTCACCAGCGGCGGGACGGTGGCGAACCTGATCGGGCTGGGAGCGGCGCGGCAGCACGCGTGGGAGCTGCGGGGGCTCGATCCGTCTCGGGACGGCCTGGAGGGGGTGCCGAAGCCCCGGATCTACGCCTCCACCGAGGTGCACCACTGCATCTACCGCGCGGCCGGGGTGCTCGGGCTGGGGAGGCGGGCGGTGGCGGCCGTCCCCGTCGGGGACGACCTGCGGATGGACCTGCACGCGCTGCGCCGCCAGCTCGAGGCGGACCTCGCGGCCGGCTGCACCCCGGTGGCCGTGGTGGCGAACGCCGGGACGATCGGCGCGGGGACGGTGGACCCGCTCCCCGAGCTGGCCGCCCTCTGCCGGGAGTACGGCGTCTGGCTGCACGTGGACGGCGCCTACGGCCTCCTGGGAGTCCTCGACCCGGAGGTGGCCCCGCTGTACGGCGACCTGGGAGAGTGCGACTCGCTGGTGGCCGACCCCCACAAGTGGCTGGCCACCTCCATGGGGATCGGCTGCGTGTTCGTGCGGGACGCGGGGATCATGGAGCGCGCCTTCACCCTGGAGCCGGCGGTGTACGTGGAGGGCTCGCAGCCGATGCGGCCGCCTCCCCCCGACGCGCCGGTCACCTCGCAGTTCGACGGCTTCGGGTACGCCTTCCACCACCTGGGCGTGGAGCACAGCCTCCCCTCGCGCGGGGTGGAGGTGTGGGCGGTGCTCAAGGAGATCGGCGCGGAGGGGGTGCGGGAGCGGGTCCGGCGCCACTGCGGCTTCGCCCGCTACCTGGCCGAGCGGGTGCGGCGCTCGCCGGAGCTGGAGCTCATGGCCCCGGTCACGCTCTCCACCTGCTGCTTCCGCTACGTCCCCGCGGCGCTCCGCGGGCGGACGGACCCGGAGGCGGTGGCGGCGCTGAACGGGCTCAACCGCGAGGTCCTGGGGCGGGTGCGGGCGCGCGGGCGCTGCATCCCTTCCGCCACGAGCATCGGGGAAGCCTTCGTGATCCGCCCGTGCTTCATCAACCCGCGCACCACGCCGGGCGACGTGGACGCGCTGGCGGACGACGTCGAGTCGTGCGGCAGCGAGGCGTGGGCGGCGCTCGGCGGGGGAGACGGATAGGCCGCGTGGACGGCCGCCGCCGCCGGCGGCGCGCCCATCGTCAACCGGGAGGAAGGGAGATCCAGCATGCCGGACCAGATCAACGAGCAGGTTGCACGCGCCGTGTCGCGCCTGGGCTCGGGACGGGCCGACAAACGCTTCCGGATGAGCAGGGAGGAGGCGGAGAAGGAATGGAAGCAGAACGGACAGGGGGGCGGACAGGGCGGGGGGCAGCCGGCG
>DASYWD010000555.1 GCA_035936415.1 Longimicrobiaceae bacterium | reverse complement strand
GCGCAGGCGGGTGCCCCCGAGCAGGGGGCCGATTCGGCCGCGCAGCAGCCGGCGCAGCCGGCGACCCGGTTCAAGTTCGGGAGCACGGCGGCCGAGGCGCAGCAGTGCCTGCAGCGGCGCCAGGCGGCGCTCGACTCCGCGGCAGCCGCGGTGCGCGCCGACTCCACGGCCAAGCGGCCGGGAGCGGGGCGGAACCCGGTGTTCGCGAAGGAGCAGGGCTGGTACCCGGAGATGCCGGAGTTCCGCGACGGCGCGATCCTGCCGTGCAACCGCATCGTCGTGTACTACGGCAACCCGAACTCCACGCGGATGGGCGCGCTCGGCGAGTTCCCGCGGGACGAGATGCTCGCCCGGCTCAAGCGCCAGGTGGAGGAGTGGCGGAAGGCCGACCCGAGCACCCCGGTGATCCCGGGGCTGCACATGGTCGCGGTCGTCGCGCAGGGCGACGCGGGGCCTTCGGGGAAGTACCGGACGCAGATGCGCGACGTGCAGGTGGACTCCATCTACCGGATGGCGCAGTCCATCGACGGGATCTTCTTCGTCGACATCCAGGTCGGGACGGACGACATCCGCAACATCCTGCCGCGCTTCGACTTCATCCTGAAGAACGAGGACGTGCACCTGGCCGTTGACCCCGAGTTCTACATGCGGGGCGGCGTGGTGCCCGGGCGGAAGATCGGGACGATGTACGCATCCGACATCAACTACGTCATCGACCACCTCGCGAAGATCGTCCAGGAGCACAACCTGCCCCCGAAGGTGCTGATCATCCACCGGTTCACCCGCAACATGGTGCCGGACGTGGAGAAAGTGAAGCTCCGCCCGGAGGTCCAGCTGGTCATGCACATGGACGGCTGGGGGGCTCCCTGGCTCAAGTACGACTCGTACCGCGACTACGTGGTCAAGTACCCGGCGCAGTTCACGGGGTGGAAGAACTTCTATCACAACGACACCAAGAAGGGTGACCCGCTGACCACGCCGAAGGACCTGATCCAGCTCTGGCCGGAGCCGTTGTACGTCCAGTACCAGTAGCGGCTGCGGACGGCGGATTTGGGCGTGTCCCCCCTCGCGGGGGGCCGGGCTGCGGCGCGGTAACGCACGATACAACCGTGCGTAACCGCGGCGAGCCTCCGCAAACGGCCGCGGAGTCTCGCCCCTTCGGGCTCGCATCCCTCACGCGACGGCGCCCCCACAGGGATCTCCCGGTGGGGGCGCCGTTTTTGTACCCGGTTACCGAGAGGGTGACCGGGAGGTGGGGGAGGCTCCGCAGGAGGTGCGTCTGTTTGAGCCCGCGCAGTTCCCACAGCCTGCAATGTGGCCGGGCGAGTGCTCTGGCGAGTCCCTTCGGGTGTCGCACCTCCGGAGGAGCCTCCCCCCGCCGACCCTGCGCGAAACGGCCGATCCGGCAAGAGGGGCATGCCCCTCCCTACTCCCCGCCGTGCGCCGACCAGGGCCGGATCGCCTCCGCCACCGTCCTCGCCATCGCCGTGTCGCCCGCGAACGACCAGTCCAGCTTCTGGTAGGTGACGGTGGCGTCCCCGGCGACGTGGAAGAAGAGGAGCGCCTTCACGGCGGGGTAGCGCTCGGGGAGGCCGGCGAGGGCGTCGCGGAACCACGCCTCGCGGTCGCCGCCCACGGCGAGGGTGCCGAACTCGGCCACCATGACCGGTTTTCCGAACGCCGCCAGCCGGTCGTAGTGCCTGCCGAAGATGTCTGCGAAGCTCCACCAGCGCGACCAGTGCGCCACGGTGCCGTAGTTGAGCGCGCCGGTGGCCACCCAGTCCACCACGTCGTCCCCCGGGTAGTACCAGTCGTACCCCTCGTACGCCACGTGGGGAGACCACACCCAGACGACGTTGTGGGCGCCTGCGGCGCGGAAGCGCTCCACCACGTGGCGCCAGGCGGCCACGAAATCCTCCGGCCGGTTGTTCTGCGGCCCCCAGGAGTAGCGGTAGGGGTCGTTCATCTCGTGCCCGAAGCGGAGGAAGAGCGGCTTCCCGAACTCCGCGGCCTCCGCGGCCCACTCGTCCACGTAGAAGTCGTAGTCCCCCCGCGCGATGGCGGCCAGCCCGCCGCGGTCGCGCTGCTGCCGGAGCGGGAGGTGCGGGTGCAGCCGGCTCTCGAAGTCGGTGAGCCACGGCTCCCAGGTCACCACCGGCACCGAGCCCAGCTCCCAGACCGCCTGCACCGTCCGGAGCGGGAAGCGCTGCTCCGGCTTATCGCCCCAGGCGGCGTAGAGCTGGATCAGCGGGAGCGTGGTGCCCAGCGCCCGCTCCAGCTCCACCACGCCCTGCAGCGTGGCCGGGAGGGCGCCGTCGTAGGCGCCCAGGAGCACCTCGCCGGGGGCGCGGAGCCGCGCGGGGTCCTCCCGGTACGGCGCGAACCAGCCCAGGCCGGCGGCGCGGCCGGGACCGCGGAACTGCCGGACGATGCGCCCCTCCAGGCCGGCCACCGCCGTGCCGGCCTGCGCCAGCACCGCCGAGATCGGCCCCTGGCCCTCCGAGCCGAGCGCGGTCAGCGCGTGGACGGTGAGCACGCTGCTCGCCGCCACCGCGGACACCCATGCCAGCCGCTGGACCTTGTTCACCGCAGCTCACCGCCGATTCGGGTTGGATCGATCCGCTCCCAGGGATTCCCGGGCGGGGGCGTGCGCGCCTCCCACGCCGCGTACAGCGCCCCCAGGCTGGTGGCCGCCGCCAGGGTGGCGAAGCCCACCATCCCCCACACGGCCTCGCTGCTCAGCGCCAGCGCGCCCTCCGGGGTGTCCACGAGCCGGGTGCGCACCACCCGCGCGAGGGTGGCGAGGTACGCGGCTAGCAGGAGCAGGTGCGGCCAGGCCAGCCGGAGGAAGCGCCCCCGCACCGCCTCCTTGGCTGTGGGGACGTAGGGGATCTCGGCGCGGAGCACCGCCAGGACGGTCCCCGCCAGGAACACGGGCCAGCACGCCACCTTGAGCATCATCCCCCGCCAGTGGATCCCCCGCTCCGCCTCCGGGTGGCAGAGCCAGCGCTGGGTGAACAGGTACATCGCCACCCCCACCAGCCCCACCGGGACCACCGCGGCCAGGAACTCCGCGAAGGGCATGGCCGCCGGCTGCACCCCCGCCCAGAGGTACAGGTACGGGAAGAGCAGGTACACCGGGAAGGTGAGGCCGAAGAGGTAGTAGGTGCCGATGGTCAGGTACGAGAGCCGCTGCCGCCAGGTGAGCCGTCGGACGAGGCGCGGGATCTCCGCGAAGGGGACCTCGAAGACGCCGCGCGCCCACTTGAGCTGCTGCCGCTGGAACGACCCCAGCTCCTCCGGGACCAGCCCGCGGCTCACCACCTCCGGGACGTACACCGAGCGCCAGCCGGCGGCGTGCAGCCGGACCGCCGTCACCAGGTCCTCCGCCAGCCCCACCCCGTGCCCCCCGGCCGAGGCCAGGGCGCTCCGCCGGAAGGTGCAGTTTGCGCCGATCGCCAGGCTGGTGCCGTGCCCGAACATCCCCATCAGGATGGGGCCGTAGAAGGCGTACGTCTGCTCCGCCGCGCCCGCGGCCACGAAGGAGCGCCCCTGGTTGTAGTACGCCTGGCAGACCTGCACGAACCCCACGCCGGGGTCGGAGAAGTGCCCCAGGACGCGGTCCAGGAACTCCGGGAAGGGGAGGTGGTCCGGGTCCAGCACCAGCACGAACTCCTCGTCCGTGAGCTCCAGCGCGCGGTTGATCTTCCCCGCCTTGGCGCCCGGGATCCCGACAAGCTCCAGCCATACCGCCCCGTGCCGCTCCGCCACCTCCCGGAAGCGGGGGTCGCGGGTGTCGTCCAGGAGGTAGGTGGTGTGCGGGTAGCGGATCCGCGCGCACGCCGCCAGCGTCTTCTCGAACATCGCCACCGGCTCGCCCGGGGAGCTGGTGGTGAACACCGCCACCCCCCGCCCCGCGGGAGCCGGGACGTGCTCCGGCCGCCGCAGCGCCACGTAGTTCACCCACCCCAGCACGATCCGCCCGACTCCGTACCAGAACGCCAGCGACAGGAGGACGAAGAGCGCCGGCTGGGCCACGTGCCCCGGGCGGAACCACCAGTCGGCCAGCCGCATCACGGAAACGGTGCCAGCCGCGGCGAGCGCGGCGAGCGCCGCCCGGTCCCGGAAGCGCACCGGCGCCGCGGCGCGGTGGACCCAGAGGTCGCGCGCCGGGTCCACCCTGAGCTGGAGCACGGCTACCGGCGCGCTCCCCGGGTGAGGCGGTAGGTGGCGCTGGCGCCCACCGTGGTCAGGGTGTAGAAGGCGGTACGGGTGCGCTCCCCCTCCAGCGCGATCGTCACCCCGCGGGCGGCGACCGCGCTCAGCGCCCCGCGCGCCCTCCACGGGGTGAATCCGCGCTCGGTGAACGTCAGGGGCCCCCCCGCTCCGGCCGTGAAGCCGGGCGCCTGCTCGCGCGCGTGGAAGCCGTACGAGCCGTCCACGCTCAGGGCGGCCCCGCTCCCCAGCGGGAGGGCGAGCGCGCCGACCGCGCTGTGCGAGACCACCTGCTCCGGGGTGTAGTACGCCGCGTACACCCCCTCCGGCACGCCCCCGCCGCGCCCCAGTCGGCCGCGGGGGCCGACGAAGCGGCTCTCCTGCGCGTCCTGCGCCCCGAACGCGTACCCGGCCGAGAGGCGGGCGCTCCCCCTGTGGACGAGCGGAGCGAGCACCCAGGCGTGCGCCGAGCCCACCTGGTTGCCGTCCGGGAAGCGCTTCAGCGCGTAGCCGGCCTCGCCCATCCACCCCGCGGGGTCGTTCCAGGCGAGCCCCGCGGAGGCGCCCTCGGTGAAGACCGTCTCCCCCAGGCTGGCCGCGGTCCACAGGTACGGTGCCCGCTCCGCTCCGCCGCGCAGCACCACCCCGCGCGGAAGGCGCGCCCCGATCGCCAGGCGCCCCGTCCACTCGTCCCCGAGCCCCGCCTCGCGCCGGACGATCCCGCCGGCGGCCTCCACGTCCAGGCGGAGCGCCGGCCAGTAGTCGCGCAGCTCCGCCTCCGCCACCAGCGCGTCGGCGGTGCCGCCGGCCTGGAAGCGCTGCGGCTCCACCCGCGCGGCGAGGCTGCGGAGCGGGGTCAGGTGCCACCCCGCCTCGGCCGCGAAGGCGCTCCGCTCCACCGGCTGGGTGTCGCGCCGGTACCCGCCCCCGAGGCGCACCCACGGCGCGGAGAGAGCGTTGATCTCCCCGAGCTGCCGCCGCGCGTCGGCGT
>DASYWD010000554.1 GCA_035936415.1 Longimicrobiaceae bacterium | reverse complement strand
CCTGCAGTGCGTCGGCGAATGCTGCGCGATGCGCGGAGACCGCGGCCTCGGCGGCGGCGAGGGCGTCCGCGAAAGCGCCCGCGTCGGGAAACCGGTCCGCGGGATCCTCGGCGAGCGCGCGGGCGACCGCCTTCGAGACCGCCACGGGCACCTCCGGGTTGCGCTCGTGCGCCGGGACCGGGGGCGGGTGCCCCTCCGGGGGCGGCTGGAGCCGGTTTCCGGCGAAGGGCCGCTCCCGCGTGAGCAGCTCATAGCCGATCACACCCAGGCTGAACACGTCCGACGCCGGGGTGATCCCGGCGTCGCCCCGGAGCTGCTCGGGCGAGGCGTAGGCCGGGGACAGGAGCATCCCACCGGCGCGGGTGAGCTGGGTGGCCTCCTCCGCCAGCGTGAAGCGCGCGATCCCGAAGTCCAGCACGCACACCCGCACCCGGGCGCGCGGCTCGCGCCGGGCCAGGAAGACGTTTCCGGGCTTGATGTCCCGGTGCACCACCCCGGCCTGGTGGCCGGCGTTCACGCCCGCGGCGGCGTCCCGGAGGATGCGGAGCGCGGCCCCGACCGGGATGGGGCGGGGGCGCGCCAGGCGGTGCGCGAGGTCCTCCCCGCGCAGCAGCTCCATCACGAAGAAGTCCAGCCCCAGCGCCGGATCGTTCCCGAAGTCGTAGAGGGTGACGACGTTTGGATGGTGCAGGCCGGCGATGGCGCGCGCCTCGCGGCGGAAGCGCTCCTGCACCTCGTGGCGGGTCTCCGGGTTGGTCGCCGAGAAGGTGATGACCTTCACCGCGACGGGGCGCCCCAGCCGCTCGTCCGTGGCGCTGTACACCGCGGCGAAGCCGCCCCGGCCGATCACCTCCTCGATCCGGTAGCGGTCGCAGAGGGTGCGACCGGCGAGCAGCCCTTCGAATCCGGGCATGGACGTCCGCTGCTGGGGCCGGGTGCCGGCGTCGGGCCGCCGCGTGAACGCTCCGGAACTTTGCAAGATGTGATCCGGTGGGGCCCTTCGTCTTGCCCGCGCGGGCGCCGCGCCCGACCTTTGGGTGCCCGCAGCGTCCCTCCGCCACCATCCACCCCGCCGCGCATGGCACGATCCACCGACGCACTGGTCCTCGGCGGCGGGGTGATCGGCCTGTCGGCTGCGGTCCGGCTGCAGGAGGCGGGGCGGCGGGTGCGGCTCTGGGCGGCGGAGGCGCCGGAGGACACCGTCTCCGCGGTGGCGGGGGCGTTCTGGTACCCGTACCGGGCCTATCCGGCGGAGCGGGTGGACGCCTGGGGGCGGCGCACCTTCGGCGTGCTGGCGGAGCTGGCGACCGTGCCGGATGCGGGGGTGCGGATGCTCCCCGCGCTGGAGCTGTGGCGCCGCCCCGTGGCGGATCCCTCCTGGCGCGGCGCGGTCCCGGACTTCCGCCACGCCCGCCCGGACGAGCTCCCGCCCGGGTTCGCCCAGGGGTGGGCCTTCACCGTCCCCACCGCGGACATGCCGGCGTACCTGCGCTGGCTGGCGGCGCGCTTCCACGCGGCCGGCGGCGTGACCGAGCGGCGGCGGGTGGGCTCGCTGGCGGAGGCGCGGGCGGCGTGCCCGGTGGTGCTCAACTGCACCGGGCTGGGTGCGCGGGAGGTCGCCGGCGACGCGGCGACCTTCCCCATCCGCGGGCAGGTGGTGCGGGTGGAGAACCCCGGCCTCCGGCGGATCCTGCTGGACGAGGAGCACCCGGAGGGGCTCACCTACGTGATCCCCCGCAGCGAGCGGGAGTGCGTCCTGGGCGGCACCGCGGACGAGGGCGCGTGGGACGCCACCCCCGACCCGCGCGTGGCGGAGCGCATCCTCCGGCTCTGCGCCGAGCTGGAGCCGCGCCTGGCGGGGGCGCGGATCCTGGAGCACCGGGTGGGGCTGCGGCCGGGGCGGCCCGCGGTGCGGCTGGAGACGGAGGCGTTCCCGGACGGCACCCGCGTGGTGCACTGCTACGGGCACGGCGGGTCCGGGCTGACGCTGTCGTGGGGGTGCGCCGAGGAGGCCGCGGCGCTGGCGGGGTGAGCGTCCGGCCGCGCTACCTCCTGCCCAGCGACATGGAGCGGCGGGCGCGGCGGTCCGCCCCGGCCCGGCGCTCGGACGCGCCGTCCCAGGGCCCCGAGATCCACCGGACGCTCCCGGCAATGCGGTCGATGCGCGCGATCTCGTCCAGCCGCCGCTGCAGCTGGTCGTGCGTCAGGGCCGGCGCGTCCGCGTAGCCCGGGTGCTCGTGCTCCATCAGCCGGTCGAGCGCGTGGTCGTCGCCGTCCTCCAGCGCCTGCAGCCACTCGTTGAGGAAGATCAGGATCCTGCACTCCTCCAGGGCCCGGTCGATCAGCTCCCGCGGGGAGAGCCCGGACGCGGCGGACACGAAGGAGAAGTCGTAGTGCGGGCCCAGGACCTTGCGGAACACCCACGCCGCCCGGGAGAGGTGGAAGTCCGAGGTGACCACGCGGATGGAGGTCCACCCGCCGGGCCGCAGGAGGCGCTCCCGGGTGAAGTACGCGTTCCCCAGGGTGTCCCGGGACTCCTCCTCCAGCAGCAGGGCCTCCTCCGGGACCCCCAGCTCCCGGGCGTACGCGGCCATTGCCGCGGCCTCGGTGACCGCCGGCTCGGGGGCGGTGAGCCCGCAGCGGCCGGACATGACCATCCGCGGGGCGATCCCGCCGTGGAAGAGCTGCGCCGCGCGCTCCACCCGCGTGCGAGACAGCACCGGCAGCGAGCCGTCCGGGCCGACGCCCCCGCTGAGCACCACGATGGCGTCCGCGGGAGGGGAGGGCTCCACGGGGTGGTGAGGGGTCACAGGGCCTCCAGCTCGGCGGCGAGCTTGCGGGCGACGCTCGTCCAGTCGTAGCGCTCCCGGGCCACGCGGCGCAGCGCCTCCTTGTGGCGCTCGCCCATCTCCAGCGCCGCGGGAACGTGGCGGACGATGTCGGCCACGGTGTGCTCCGGGTCCGGGGAAAGCTTCATGGCCTCGGCGCCACCGGGCGGGAGGGCCTCGGCCACGGAGTCGATGCTCGCGCGCATCCCGCCGAAGTAGGTGCCCAGGGGGAAGGCGCCGGAGGCGAGCGCCTCCAGGAACACCAGCGGCCCCGCCTCCTTCACCACCGAGGGGAAGACCGCGGCGTCGCAGCAGGGGAAGAGGTAGCGCAGCTCGCGGTGGGTGAGGTACCCGGTGAACACCACCCGGTCGGGGCGCACCCGCTCCCGCGCCGCCGCGTAGTACGCGTCCAGCTCCCCGCGCGCCCGGAGCGCGTCCAGGAACCGCGCCGCCTGGGTCAGCTCCGTGCCGCCGCCCTCCCCCTCGGGCGCCCCCTCCAGGCTCCTCCCCTCCGCGACGATCCGCTCCACCAGGGCGCGCTCCCCGTGCTCCAGCGCCCAGAGCAGCGCCTCCAGCGGCTCGCGAAGCGGCCCGTGCCCCACCACCAGCAGCCGCAGGTCGGGGCACCGGTCCAGGAGCAGCGGGAGGGCGGCCAGCACCCCGTGGATCCCCTTGGTGGAGATCAGCCGCCCCACGAACAGCAGCGTGGGGTCGCTCTCCCATCGCACCGCCTGCAGCTTGGCCTCCACGTCGGCGTCGGGAGCCTTGTTGTCGTAGTCCTGCGCCGCCCGGAAGGCGCCCCGCAGCTCGTCCGCGTCCATCCCCCCGTGCAGGCGGGAGAGCATCGCCTCCGTCTGCGCGGGGGTCCGGCCGCGGGGCACGCCCTCGAGCGTTTCGCCCATGCGCTCGATGCTGGCGCGCCGCCCGTTGCGGGTCACCGGCTCGAACCGGGCGGTGTCCACCCCCAGGTGGAGGTCGGAGAACTTCTCCTCCAGCCCGGGGACGTCGGGGAGGATGGAGCGGACGCGCCCGCGCATCTCCTCCCCGTGCACGAACACCCGGCCGGCGGCGGCGAAGGCCTCCGTCGCCAGCCGGTGGAAGCGCGGGTCCCGCCGGATGGCGAACTCCAGGGCGCTCCCGTGGGGCATCACCGCGAAGGGGATTCCGGTGGCTTCGCTCACCCGCTGCGCCACCACGGACATCAGCACGCCGTGGTTGGCGTGCAGGGCGGTGACGCCGTTCTCCGCCACCACCCGCAGCAGGGCGCGGACGTTCCGGTCCAGGTACTCCTCGATCTCGGGATCGGTGAGCTCCACCATGGGCACCACCCGCGGGAATTCCTCGTAGCGGTCCCACACGTAGACGGGGAGGGTGTCGCCCAGCACCGGCTTGTGCAGGATGCAGCACCCGGCGGCGGAGCGCTCCCCGCGGTAGAAGGTCTCCACGGAGCCGTCCGTTCCGTAGCGGCGGGCCTGGGTGACGAAGGGGTAGCGCTCGGGGTGGTTCTCCTGCGCCATCAGGTGGACGGTCTCCCCCTGGCGGCAGAGGGACTCCACGATGGCGCGGGTCCACAGGTTGCTCCCGGAGCCCTCCAGCAGGTATCCGTGCAGGATGCAGATCATGGGACCTCGCGAGGATTGGCGTGAGCGCTCGCGCCTCGCAAGGTTGCGGCCAGCGGGCCCGGGGCGGGCTCAGCGCATCTGCAGCGCGAGCCGGCGGTGGCCCTCCAGGATGCGCGCGGTGGCGGCGGGATCGGGCTCCACCGAGTCCGCCGCCTCGTACGTGCCGCCCAGGAGGATGCCGTCCCGCCGCGGGAACATGTAGAGGTCGCCGGCGATGTACATGTGCTCCACCTCCGGCTGGGGGACCAGGAAGGCGAGCTGCCCCTTCACCGGCTTCAGCTCCCGGTCGCCGAAGAGCGCGCGGGCGCCCAGGCCGGTGCAGTTGAGCACCACCGGCTCCGGGAGCGCGAGCACCGCGGCCAGGTCGGGGAAGTCGCGGACCACCACCTCGCCCCCGGCCAGGCGGAAGTCCTCCAGCAGGGCCCGCAGGTAGGGATCGGGCTCGATCATCATGGTGTGGGCGTGCCACGCCCCCGGCTGCGGGAACGGGTGCTCGCGGGGCTCCAGGCGTTCCGCGTTGTACAGCTCGGGGGTGAGCCTCCAGGTCCAGGGCACCCCGGCGCCCACCCGGGGGTTGAGCATGTACAGCGGGAGCCAGCGCACCCCGTACCGCTCGCCCACGAGGGTCTGGAAGCGGCGGTGGGCGATGCGCGCGGCGCGCGCCAGCACCGGGGCGAAGGGGCCCTCGCGCTGGTCCCAGTCCGCCACGCCCACCGGCGACCAGAGCGCGCCCGCCACGTTGGAGGTGGTGTTCGGGGGGAGGTCGCGCGCATACAGGGTGACCGTGAAGCCGTGGTCCTGGAGAAGGCGCGCCGTGGCCAGCCCCACCGCGCCGCACCCCAGCACCGCGGCCCGCCGGTGCGGCTGGGCCAGGGCGTGCTCCAGCGCCAGCCAGGCGCTCCCCCAGGAGAGCGTCACCCCGGCGCCGCCGTGGCCGTAGTTGTGGATCACCAGCGTCTCGCCCATCCGCTCCGGCCCCACGCGGAAGCCCGACGGACGATACGGCCGCAGCCCCGCCACCGTGCGGATCAGCCGGTGCTCCGAGACGTGCACGCGCGCGAGCCGGGCCCTCGCGGGCGGGAAGGGGTGGGCCCGCACCGCCCGCCCGGGCGCGCAGCCCGGGAGCGCCAGCCCGGCCACGATCGCCGCGGCGTGCCGCAGCGCGGTCCTGCGATCCATTGCCTGCATCCATCCTCGATCGGTCCAGCAGCGGAGGCGCCGTGCCCGGGGCGCCGGCCGGGAAACGCACGGTCCGCGAGATCCGTTCCGCTACTCCTCCGCGGCGAGGGCGTCCACCTCCTCCTTGAGCTCCGCGGCCATCTCCTCCAGCGCGGACACCGGGGCGGTGGGGACCCACCCGGCCGGGGCCGGCTTGAGCACGCCGGAGAACTCCGGCACGTCCGAGAACCCCTCGTCCTCCACCAGCGCGGAGGCCCCGGCGAGGAGGAGGATCGCCCCGCCGGTCGCGAGCCCCGCCCGCCAGCGGCGGCGCGGCGGCAGCGCCGAAGCGAGCCCCAGGTGCCCGGCCACCACGGCCGCCGCCAGCCCGGTCCAGACGAGGAGCGACACCGGGGCCGACACCGGGTTGTCCGGGAAGAGGAACGCCCCCCAGGCGTCCGCCACCCCGTGCGTCATGCCGGCCAGCACCGCCGCCGAGGCC
>DASYWD010000553.1 GCA_035936415.1 Longimicrobiaceae bacterium | reverse complement strand
AGCACCGCCTGGTGTGGACGCACCACCATCTGCTGCTCGACGGCTGGAGCGTGGGGCTGGTCTACCGCGACGTGCTGGCCCTCTACGCGGCCCAGCTCCAGGGGCGCACGGCGGAGCTGGCGCGCCCGCGCCCGTACCGGGACTACATCGCCTGGCTCGCCCGGCAGGACCTGGCGCGCGCGGAGGCCTTCTGGCGCGCCGAGCTGGCCGGCTTCCGCGCGCCGACCCCGCTGGGCATCGAGCGGGCGGCGGCGGTACAGGATGCCGCGCAGGCGGAGGCCGAGGAGGCGGCGGGGGACGGCTCGTGCAAGGTGGTGCTGGGGGAGGAGCGGACGGGGGCGGTGCAGGCCTTGGCGAAGCGGCTGCTGGTGACGCCGGCCACGGTGGTGCAGGGGGCGTGGGCGCTGCTGCTGTCGCGCTACTCGGGGGAGGAGGACGTGCTCTTCGGGGCCACGGTCTCGGGCAGACCGGCCGAGCTGGACGGGGTGGAGGAGATGGTGGGCAACTTCATCAACACCCTCCCGCTGCGCGTGCGCATCGAGGGGGGCGCCACGGTGGAGGCGCTGCTGAAGGCGGTGCAGCAGAAGCAGGGCGCGCTGCGCGAGTACGAGTACTCGCCCCTGGTGCAGGTGCAGGGCTGGAGCGAGGTGGAGCGCGGCCGGCCGCTCTTCGAGAGCTTCCTCTCCTTCCAGAACTTCCCCTTCCAGGCCTCGGCCGCCGACGCCTCGGCGGGAGGGCTGGCCGCGCGCGAGGCATGGGGGGTGGAGGAGGCGAACTACCCGATCGCGCTCGCGGCCGAGCTGCGCGGGAGCGAGCTGGTGCTGGACGTCAGCTATGCACGGGCGCGCTTCGAGGACGGGGCGATGCAGCGGATGCTGGAGCAGCTGGGCGCGGTGCTGGACGCCTTCGCGGCCGACCCGGGGCGGCGGCTCGCCGAGGTGCGCCTGCTGGAGGAGCAGGAGCGTGCCGCCGTGCTGGCACTGGGGCGCGGTGCGGCCGAGCCGTTCGAGGCGGAAGCGACGGTGCACGAGGTGATCGCGCGCCGGGCGGAGCGCTGGGCGCAGGCCGAGGCGTGCGTGTGCGGGGCGGAGCGGCTCAGCTACGGCGCGCTGCTGGAGCGCGCGGAGCGGCTCGCGGGCGTGCTGCGCGGGCTGGGCGTGGGGCCGGAGGTGCCGGTGGCGCTCTTCCTGGAGCGCTCCAACCCTCTGGCGGTCTCGCTCCTGGCCGTGCTGCGGGCCGGGGGCTTCTACGTGCCGCTGGACCCCGCCTACCCGGCCGAGCGCCTGGGCTTCCTGCTGCGCGACAGCGGCGCCGCCCTCGTGCTGAGCCACAGCGGCCTGGCCGCCTCGCTCCCGGCGCACTCCGCGCGCGTGCTCTGCCTCGACCGCCTCGACGAGTCCGGCCTGGACGCGGCGGCATCGGCGGCCTGTCCGGATTCGGGGGTGCTGCCGGAGAACCTGGCGTACACGCTCTACACCTCGGGCAGCACGGGGCAGCCCAAGGCGGCGATGGTCAGCCACCGCTCTCTGCTCTGCTACGCGGAGGCCATGCGCAAGCAGCTGGAGCTCGGCCCGGACGACCGGATCCTGCAGTTCGCCTCGCCCAGCTTCGACGTCATGGTCGAGGAGCTCTTCCCCGCCTGGCTCTCGGGCGCGGCGGTGGTCTTCCCGGAGGCGGAGCTGCTGGGCGCCCCGGAGGAGCTGGCGCGCGTGGTGGAAGCGCAGGGGGTGACCGGCTTCGAGCTGCCCACCGCGTTCTGGCACGAGTGGGTGCGCGGCCTGGCCGAGGAGGGGCGCGGCCTCCCCGGGTGCGTGCGCTTCGTGATCGTCGGCGGCGAGCGGGTGCTCCCGGAGCGGCTGCGCCAGTGGGCCGCGCTGCGCACGCCGCTGGTGCACGTCTTCGGGCTGACGGAGACGAGTGTCACCAGCACGGTGCTGCGCCTGCAGGCGGGCGAGGACGCCTCGGCCCGCTGGGCGAACCTGCCCGTGGGCCGGCCGCTGCCGAACGTGGAGCTGTACGTGCTCGACGCCGCGCGCGAGCCGGTGCCGCCCGGCGTGGCCGGGGAGCTCTACGTGGGAGGGGCGGGCGTGGGGCGGGGCTACCGCGGCCGGCCGGAGCTGACGGCCGAGCGCTACGTGCCGCACCCGCACACGCGCGAGGCAGGAGGGCGCCTGTACCGGACGGGCGACCGGGTGCGCTGGCTGGAGGACGGGGAGCTGGAGTTCCTGGGGCGCATGGACCAGCAGGTGAAGGTGCGCGGCTTCCGGATCGAGCCGGCGGAGGTGGAGGCGGTGCTGGTGGAGCACCCGGGAGTGGCGGAGGCGGTGGTGGTGGCGCACGCAGAGGAGCCGGGGCGCAGCCGCCTGGTGGGCTACTTCGTCGCGGCGGGCCCGGCGCCCACCGCGGCGGAGCTGCGGGCCTTCGCGGCCGAGCGCCTCCCGGAGCACATGGTCCCGGGGACGTTCGTGCGCCTGGAGGCGCTGCCGCTGACGGCCAACGGCAAGCTGGACCGGCGCGCGCTGCCGGCGCCCGACTCGGCCGGGGAGGAGCGCGGGTACGAGGCGCCGCGCACGGCGACGGAGCAGGCGCTGGCCTCCGTCTGGGCCGAGGTGCTGCGCGTGGAGCGCGTGGGCGTGCACGACAACTTCTTCGAGCTGGGGGGCGACTCCATCCTCTCCATCCAGATCGTCTCCCGCGCCCGCCGGGCCGGGATCCGTCTCACGCCCCGCCAGCTCTTCGAGCACCCCACCGTGGCGGGGCTCGCGGGCGCCGCCGGGGCGGGTGCGGCCGGGGCGGGCGCGCCCGGGGAGGCGAGCGCCGAGCAGGGCGCGGCCACCGGCGAGGTCCCCCTCACCCCGATCCAGCACTGGTTCTTCGCGGAGGACATCCCGGAGCGCAGCCACTGGAACATGCCGCTCCTGCTGGAACCCGTGGAGCGGCTGGACCCCGGCGCGCTCGCCGCGGCGCTGGCGCACCTCCTCGCCCACCACGACGCGCTCCGCCTCCGCTTCGCCCGCGCGGGGGAGGGCTGGCGGCAGTGGTACGCCCCCGCCGAGGGCGGCGCCCCCTTCGAGCAGCTCGACCTCGCGCACGTGCCCGACGCGGAGCTGGAGGCCGCCCTGCAAGCGGAGGGCACGCGCGTCCAGGCGGGGCTGGCGCTGGAGAACGGCCCGGTCTTCCGCGCGGCGCTCTTCGACCTGGGCTCCCGCGGGCAGCGCCTCCTCGTCGCGGTGCACCACCTGGTGGTGGACGGCGTCTCCTGGCGCGTCCTCCTGGAAGACCTGGAAACGGCGTACCGGCAGGCCGCCCGCGGCGAGCGGCTCGCCCTCCCCCCCAAGACCACCTCGCTCCGGAAGTGGGCCGAGCGCCTGGCCGAGCACACCCGCCGGGGCGGGTTCGACGCCGAGATGGGCTACTGGACCCGGGAGGCCCGTCTCCACGCCCCGGCCCTCCCCACCGACCGCGCCGGGGACGACACCGAGGCGTCGGCCGCCACGGTCGAGGTCGCGCTGACCGCGGCGGAGACGCGCGCCCTCCTGCAGGAGGTGCCCGCCGCGTACCGCACCCAGGTCAACGACGCGCTCCTGGCCGCGCTGGCGCGGGCGTTCCAGGCGTGGACCGGGAGCGGGCTCCTGGCCGTGGAGCTGGAGGGGCACGGGCACGAGGACCTCTTCCCCGACGTCGACCTGTCCCGGACGGTGGGCTGGTTCACCACCCTCTACCCGGTGCTGCTGGACGTGCGCGGGGCCGACGGGGTCCGGGGGGCGCTGCGGGCGGTCCGGGAGGAGCTTCGCGCCGTCCCCGGGCGCGGCATCGGCTACGGGGCGCTCCGCTGGCTGGGCGGCGAGGAGACGCGGGCGCGCCTGGCGGCCCTCCCGCCGGCCGAGGTGCGCTTCGAGTATCTGGGCCGGTTCGACGGGAGCGTGTCCGGGGACACCCTCTTCCGGCTCGCCGGGGAGCCGGCGGGGCGGAGCAGCTCCGCGTCGGCGCCGCGGAGCCACCGCCTGGAGGTGTCGGCCGGGGTGCTGGAGGACCGGCTCAGGGTGTCGTGGGGCTACAGCCGCGGCGTGCACGACGGGGCGACCGTCCGGCGCCTGGCGGAGCGCTACCTGGACGAGCTGCGCGCGCTGGTGGCGAGCTGCCGAGACGCGGAGGCGGGCGGCCTCACCCCCTCGGACTTCCCGCTGGCGGGGCTGGACCAGGACGCGCTCGACCGGCTGCTGGGGAACGAGCGCGGGATCGAGGACGTCTACCCGCTCACGCCCATGCAGGAGGGGATGCTCTTCGAGAGCCAGGTGGCCCCGGGAGCGGGGGTGTACGTCGCCCAGCGGAGCTTCGTGGTGCGGGGGCCGCTGGACGCCACCGCGCTCCGGGCGGCCTGGGAGGGGGTGCTGGAGCGGCACACCGCGCTGCGCACGGCCTTCACCCCCGTCCCGGACGGGCGCACCCTGCAGGTGGTGAGGGCGCGAGTGCCGCTCCCGCTCCACCCGGAGGACTGGCGCGCGCTCCCGGCCGCGGAGCAGGAGGAGGCGCTCGAGGCGTACCTGCGCGAGGACCGGGCGCGGGGGTTCGAGACCTCCCGGGCGCCGCTGATGCGCCTTGCGCTCTTCCGGACCGGGGAGGCCGAGCACGTCCTGGTGTGGAGCTTTCACATGATGCTGCTCGACGGGTGGAGCGTGCCGCTGGTCTTCCGCGACCTGATGGACGGCTACGAGGCCGTCCGCACGGGCCGCCCGGCCGGGCTCGCACGGGCCGCCCCGTTCCGGGAATACGTCGCCTGGCTCGCCCGGCAGGACCTCGCCCGGGCGGAGCGCCACTGGCGGGACGCGCTCGCGGGCTTCCGCGCGCCCACGCGGCTGGAGGTCGAGCCCGCGCACCCCGGAGGGCCCGGGGGAACCGCGGCGGTCGAGCTGCGCCTCTCGACGGAGGGCTCGGCCGCGCTCGCGGCGGCGACGCGGCGGCACGCAGTCACCGCCAGCACGCTGGTGCAGGGCGCGTGGGCGCTGCTGCTGTCGAGGTACTCGGGGGAGGAGGACGTCGTCTTCGGAGCCACGGTATCGGGCCGGCCGCCGGAGGTCGAGGGCGTGGAGGAGATGGTGGGGCTCTTCATCAACACCCTCCCCGTCCGCGTGCGGGTGGAGCCGGGGACGGAGGTCCTGCCGTGGCTGCGCGCCCTGCAGGCGCAGAACCTGGCGCTGCGGGAGTACGAGTACACCCCGCTGGTGCAGCTCCAGGAGTGGAGCGAGGTGCCGCGGGGGACGCCGCTGTTCGAGAGCATCCTGGTCTCCGCCAACTACCCCATCGCCGCCGGTCCCGAATCGGGGGAGCAGCAGGTGGAGGTCGAGCGCCACGCGGTGCGGGAGCAGGGGAGCTTCCCGCTCACCGTCGCCGCGGAGCTGCAGTCGGAGGTGGCGCTGCGTGTGGAGTACGACCGGGGCCGCTTTCACCGCGGGGCGGTGGAGCGGCTGCTGGAGCGGCTGGGGATGGCGCTGGAGGAGATCGCGGCGGACCCGGAGCGGCGGCTCTCGGAGGTGCCGCTGATGCGGGCCGCGGAGCGGGCGCGCGTCCTGGAGGGCTGGAACGCCCCCGAAGGGCGCTCCCCCGCCAGGTGCGTCCACGAGCTCTTCGGCGAGCAGGCCGCGCGCACCCCCGGCGCCCCCGCCGTGGTCTTCCGCGGCGAGACGCTCACGTACGCCGGGCTGGAC
>DASYWD010000552.1 GCA_035936415.1 Longimicrobiaceae bacterium | reverse complement strand
CCCCCCCCCCCCCCCCCCGCCCGCGTTCAGAGGCCCGTGGGGTGGTCCAGGAAGCTCCAGGGGAGCTCGAACTTCTCCTCCAGGTGCCGGGCGAGAGCGCGCACGCCCCAGGTCTCCGTGGCGTAGTGGCCCCCCAGGAAGAGGTTGATCCCCCCCTCCTCCGCGTCGAAGAAGTTGTGGTGCGCGCCCTCCCCCGTGACGAAGGCGTCCAGCCCGGCCGCCGCCGCGGCGCCGACCATGCTCCCCGCGCCGCCGGTGACCACGCCCACGCGCCGCACCCGCTCCGGCCCGCCGGGCACCATCTTCACCCGCCCGCCCAGCAGCGCGTCCAGCCGCGCGCAGAGCGCCTCGCGCGAAAGCTCCAGCTCGCCCCACACCCCCAGCGGGTAGCCCTTGTAGTCGCCGAAGGTGCCCCGCGGCTCCACCCCCAGCTCCCGGGCCAGGACGGCGTTGTTCCCCACCTCCGGGTGCACGTCCAGCGGGAGGTGCGCGCCGTACACCGCGACCCCCGCGTCCAGCAGCGCCTTGAGGCGGCGGTAGCGGCGGCCGGTCACCGGCTGGTTCCCATCCCAGAAGAGGCCGTGGTGCACCAGGAGCAGGTCCGCGCCCGCGCGGACCGCCCCGTCCACGGTGGCCTGCGCCGCGTCCACGGCCACCGCCACGCGCGTCACCTCGCCCCCGTTGGCCACCTGCAGCCCGTTCAGCGCGCCTGGGTAGTCCGGGACCTCGCCGATCCTCAGGTAGGCGTCCAGGTACGTGCAGAGCTCTTCCAGGCGCATCTTCAGGAGACCTCCCCCCGGGAAATCCACGCACGTGGAAAACTCGCGTGGAAAATCTGTGGACGGCCCTGTGGAAAACCCCCAAGCGGTTCAGCCACAGGCGCTTCCGCGGTTTCCGCGGGCTGTGGAGAAGTCGCCGGAGCGCGGTGGACTACTCGCGCGCCGACTCCGCCGCGGCGGGGAGGGCCCGCGCCCCGTCGTCCACCATCTGCACCTGGCCGTTGAAGCGCGCCCCCTCGTCCAGCTGGAGGTGCGAGGTGCGGGCGGTGATCTCGCCGGTGATCTCGGAGGTGCTCTGCAGCTCCAGGCGGCTCTCGGCGATGACGCGCCCCTGCACCCGGCCGCCGATCACGGCGTCCTGGGTGAAGATGTCGCCCACCACCTCGCCGCCCTTGCCGAGCACCACCGCCTTCCCGGCGCGGATCGTCCCCTCGACGCGGCCCTCCACCCGGACGGTGCCGTCCGTGATCAGGTCGCCGACGATCCGCATCCCCGCCCCGATGATGGAGATCGCTCCATCCGCCGATGCCACGCCCAGCGCGGCGCTCACCCGTTCGCGTGCCACGGCACCCTTTTCCGAAGATTTCTTTCCGAACATGCTCTCGTCACCTGGGAGCCTTAACCAGCGTGCGCGGATCCACCGGCTCGCCGTTCCTGCGCACCTCGAAGTGGAGGTGCGGGGCGGTGGAGAGGCCGGTGTTCCCGCTCAGGGCGATCACCTGGTCCTGCGCCACCTGCGCGCCCCGCTCCACGAGGATCTCCGAGGCGTGCCCGTACATGGTCTCGTAGCCGCCGCTGTGGCGGATCCGGACGAAGCGCCCGTAGACGCTGTCCTCGCCCACCTCCGCCACCGTCCCCCCGCCCGAGGCGCGGACGTACGTCCCCTCCGGCACGGCGATGTCGATCCCCGGGTGGCGGCCCCGCACCCGCGCCAGGTGCTCGCGCGTCACGAACCCCCGGCCCTGCAGCGGCCACGAGGCGGGGACCGTCGCCTCCACGGGCGCCTGGGGGAGGGAGTCCGCCCCCCCCTCCTCGGCCGCGCGCCGGGCGCGCGCCTCCTCCAGCGCCTCCGCGCCGAGCAGGCTCCGCATCTGCGCGTTCTGGCGCTCCATTCGGGCCAGCAGCCCCGCGAGCTGCTGGACCCGGGCGCGGTCCTTCTGCAGCGCCGCGATCTCCCGCCGGAGCCCCGGCACCTGCGCCGCCTCGGCCGCCACCAGCACCCACGAGGCCATGGTCACCACCCAGACCAGCGCCGCGGCGGCCACCAGGAGCGCCACCACGCGGAGCCTGCGGTAGGAGATCTCGAATGAGCGCGTGCTCAGCCCGCCTCCACCGTGGGGGACCACGATGAAGGTCATGCGGCGCTCGTCCCGGGGCTTGCCTCTCGGCACTCTCACCTGCTGGCGAGGAGAATCAGGCCCTCGCCGCTTCGGCGCCGAGCAGCAGCTCCAGGACGCGGTCGAAGTCGTCCGCGTTGTAGAAGGGGATCTCGATCCGGCCGCTCCGCCCGCCGCCCACGCGGATCCGCACCTGCGTGCCCAGGGCGCGCTGCAGCTCCGTCTCCAGGTGCCGCACGTGCGGGTCGCCGGGCCGGCCGCTCTCGCGCCCGGGG
>DASYWD010000551.1 GCA_035936415.1 Longimicrobiaceae bacterium | reverse complement strand
CGTCCGCACCCGCCGTCCGGACGGCGCCATCGGCACCCTCGCCCCCGGGCCGGGGAACCCGTACCACTGGTTCTTCCCCGACGGCACCCGCCTGGCCGTGGCGGAGACGCGGGCCGGCGCGCACCGGGTCCGGCTCACCTCCGAGCTGTCGGTGTGGGTGGACACGGCCGAGGTGCAGCTCGCCCCGCCGGGGGCGCCGCTCCCGCGCGGCGCGGTGGGCGCGGTGCGGCTCACGCCCACGCGCGACTGGGTGGAGCTGCGCATCGCCACCTCCGACCGCCTCCCCTTCCGGGTGGAGGAGACGGAGTACGGCTTCACCGTCGACGTCTTCGGCGCCACGGGGCGGACCAACTGGCTCTACTACGGGGAGATGGACCCGCTGGTGGAGCACGCCGAGTGGGAGCAGGTGACCGACGAGCTGTACCGCGTGCACGTGCGGCTGTCGCAGCGCCCCTGGGGCTACCGCTCCCACTGGAACGAGCGCGGCAACCTGGTGGTGCGGCTGCGGCGGCCCCCGCCCATCCAGGCGCGGGCGCCGCTGCGCGGGCTGTACATCGGGATCGACGCGGGGCACCCGCCCGGAGGCGCCATCGGCCCGACCCGTCTCACGGAGGCCGAGGCGAACCTGGCGATCTCGCGGTACCTGGTGGAGATGCTGCAGGAGCGGGGCGCGCGCGTCCTGGTGACCCGCCCGGACACCGCGGCCGTGGCGCTGGGCGCCCGCCCGGCCGAGGCCACGGACTCCAGCGTGCACCTGCTGGTGTCCGTGCACAACAACGCCTTCCCGGACGGGGTGAACCCGTTCGAGAACAACGGCACCAGCGTCTTCTACAACCAGCAGCACTCGCGCGAGCTGGCCATGCACCTGCAGCGGGAGCTGCTGCGGGAGTTCGGGCTGCGCGACCTGGGCGTTGCCCGCGCCGACCTGGCGCTGGTGCGTCCCACCTGGATGCCCTCCGCGCTCACGGAGACGATGTTCCTGATGATCCCGCAGCAGGAGGCGGCGCTCCGGGACCCGCGCGTGCAGCAGCGGATCGCCCGCGCCCACCTGCGGGGGATCGAGGCGTTCCTCCGGGAGCGCGCCACGCGAGGGGACCGGGAGTAGGACGGCAGGAGAGAGGGTACGGGGGCAGCCTGCAACGGCGGACCCCCTCCCCCGGCCCCTCCCCGCAAGGGGGAGGGGAGCACAACGGGCGCCGACCCGTCGCACTTTCGCACTTCGCACTCATGCGCCTCCCCCTCGCCGTCCTCGCCCTCCTCGCCGCGCTCGCGGCGCCGCTGCGCGCGCAGCTCCCGCCGGACGCGCCCTGGCGGACGTTCGACACGGAGCACTTCCGGGTCTACTTCACCCCGGAGCTGGAGCCGCTGGCGCGGCGGGCGGGCGACCGGGCGGAGGCGGCGTACGCGCGGCTCGCCGCGACCTTCGTGCGGCCGCCGGGGGGAAAGGTGGAGCTGGTCGTCTCCGACCACGTGGACTTCGCCAACGGCTACGCCATGCCGTTCCCCACGAACCGGGTGGTGGTCTTCGCGCACCCGCCCACCAGCGAGCCCACCCTGGCGTTCTACGACGACTGGCTGGAGCTGCTCATCACGCACGAGCTGACGCACATCTTCCACCTGGACTACGCGGGGGGGATCTGGGGGCCGCTCCGCTCGGTGCTGGGGCGCTCGCCCCTGGTCTTCCCCTCGGTGGTGACGCCGGGGTGGGTCACGGAGGGGCTGGCGACGTACATGGAGTCGCGGCTCACGCGCGCGGGGCGGGTCCGCGGCACCATGCACGACATGATCCTCCGCACCGCCATCCTGGAGGACGGGTTCTTCTCCATCGACCGGGCGACGGGGACGCCCGCCACCTGGCCCGGGGGCTCCACCCGCTACGTGTACGGCTCGCTCTTCATCAACCACCTGGCGGAGCGGTACGGGCCGCAGCGGGTGGGGGAGTTCGTCCGGGTGGCCGGCGGGTCGCTGCTCCCGTACCGGCTGAACTACGCCGCGCGGCGCGCCTTCGGCGTCCCCTTCACCCGCGCGTGGCGCGAGTGGCAGCAGACGCTGCGGGCGCGCTACGTCCCGCTGGCGGACTCGCTGCGGCGGGCGGGGCTCACCGAGCCGGAGGAGCTGACGTGGGAGGGGAGGATCGCCAGCTACCCGCGCTGGTCGCCGGACGGGACGAGGCTCGCCTACTCGGCGGCCACGGGGCGGGAGGAGCCCGTCACGCGGGTGATCGTCCCCGGGGGCGGCGAGGGCGACTACGACCGGGTGCCGCGCACCACCCTGGGGCCGGCGTCGTGGATCCCGGGGACGGACTCGCTCCTGCTGGCGCAGCTCGACTTCGTGGACCCGTACCGCATCCACGCGCGGCTGTACCGCGCCGGGCCGGACGGGGACACGCGCCGCATCCCCGGGGCGGAGCGGCTCCTGGAGCCGAGCCCCTCCCCGGACGGGCGGCGCGCGGTGGCGCTCCGTACCGACGGGGGCACCAGCGTCCCCGTGGTGGTGGATCTCGCCACCGGCGCGGAGCGGGCGCTGGCGGAGCCGTCGCTGGACGTGAGCTGGTCGCTCCCCCGCTGGTCGCCGCGGGGCGACCGGATCGCGGTGTCGCGCTGGCGCCGGGGCGGCTTCTTCGACGTGGTGGTGCTGGACACCGTCGGGACCATAGTGCGCGAGCTGACCCGCGACCGGGCGGTGGACGCCGCCCCCGCCTGGTCGCCGGACGGGCGCTGGGTGCTCTTCTCCTCGGACCGCACCGGGATCGCCAACCTGTACGCGTACGACCTGGAGACGGACCGGCTGCAGCAGGTCACGAACGTCCTCACCGGCGCCTTCATGCCGGACGTGTCGCCGGACGGGCGCTGGATCGCCTTCTCGCACTACCGCGCCGACGGGTACCACCTCGCCCGCATCCCCTTCGACCCGGACGCCTGGAGGGCGGCGCCCCCGGTGCGGGCCGCGGCGGCGCCTGCCGCGATGGACAGCGCCGCGGCCCCGGGGACCGCCGGGGGGCCGGTGCGCGCGTACTCGCCGTGGAGGAGCCTCCTCCCGGCCGGGTGGACGCCCTACTTCGACGGGGGCGACGAGCTGGGGGCCGGGCTCGGCGCGGTGGTGGTGGGGGCGGACGTGGTGGGGCGCCACCAGTACGCCGCCGCGGCGCTGGCGTACCCGGAGGGCGGCGAGGTGAGCGCCAGCCTGGGGTATCGCTACAGCGGGCTGGGCGTCCCCCTGCTGGACGTTTCCGCCGAGCAGGAGTGGTCGGTGCTCTGGCCCGTGGGCACCGGCGTTCGCGTGGGGAAGGACTCGGTCGTGGCGGTCCCCACGGCGCTCCTGGAGCGCGACCGGCGCGTGGCCGCGGCCTTCACCTTCCCGCGGCGGCGCTTCCGCTCGTACGCCTGGACCAGCGTGGGCGGCGAATGGCGGGACCGGGAGTTCACCTGGGACGAGGGGGAGGGCCCGTTCCGGGCCCCGGACGTCCCGCCGGACCTGGGGGCGACCCTCACGGCGGGGATCTCCACGGTGCGGGCGTACGACTTCTCCATCTCGCCGGAGGACGGCTTCCTCCTCGCCGCCTCGGTGGAGGGGCACCGCTACACCCGCGGCTTCCGGGAGGGGGAGGATCCCAGCGGCTACCTGCGGGCCATCGCCCGCGGGCGGGGGTACCGCGGCTTCCCGGTGTGGGGGTTCGCGCGCCACGCGCTGGCGCTGCGGGCGGCGGCGGGCGCGGAGAGCGGGTCCCGCAGCCCCGGCTTCGGGGTGGGCGGGTCCAGCGGCGCGCCGAGCCCGCTCCCCTCGGCGCTGGAGGTGGACCTGGGGAACACGCTCACCTTCCCGGTGCGCGGCTACGCGGAGTCCACGCAGCGCGGCAACCGCGCCTTCTCCGCCACGGCGGAGTACCGCTTCCCCGTGGCGCTGGTGGAGCGCGGCTTCGCCGTGGTCCCCGTCTTCCTGGACCGGGTCTGGGGCGACGTCTTCGCGGACGCGGGCGGCGCCTGGTGCCCCGGCGCCTGCGACCCTCGGTTCGGTGCGGTGTCCCGCACCCTCGACCCACTCTACTCGGTGGGCGCGGAGCTGGCGGCGGACTTCACCTTCGGGTACTTCGTGGGGCTCACCCTCCGGGGCGGGATGGCGATCCCGCTCCGGGAGGCGCCGGGGCCGCGCGGGAGGCCCGCCGGGTCGCCGGAGTTCTACCTGCGCTTCGGCCGCTCGTTCTGACCGGGCCGTGCCACGGGGGGTTCTCGGGGGCGGCGCGCCGTGACGGTGCGCCGCCCCCCTTCGTCTACCCTCCGTAGTCGTGATCCACCGCGCCGCCCGCGCCACCCTGACCGCATCGATGATGGCTTTTTGTGAAAACGTCCGGCAGACGGCATCCCGCCTCACCCTGGTCCTGTGCCTGGGCGCGCTCCCCGCCGTCCTCGCCGCCTGCGACGACCCCGTCCGCTCCACGCCCGCCGCGGAGGTGCAGCTCTCGGCCTCGTCGCCCTTCCTGGCGGTGGGCGACACGCTGCGGCTCACCGCCGTGGCGAAGGATGCCTCGGGCGGGACGCTGGCGAACCCCCGCCTTTCCTGGAGCAGCAACAACGACGCGGTGGCGAGCGTGAACGCCGACGGCGTGGTGCGCGGCGTGTCGCCGGGGAAGGCGACGATCACGGCGACGTCCGGGACGGCGAGCGGAAGGGTGGAGGTGACGGTGGAGCCGCCCGTGGCGCGCGTGACGCTGGAGCCGGACACCACGCTCGTGATGGTGGTGGGGAACACGGTGGAGCTGCGCACCCCCACCGCGGACGCCGCGGAGAACGCCCGCGCCCGCGTCCTGGCGGTGCCGCGCGACGCCTCCGGCGGGGTGATGCTCGGGGTGGGGCTGCGCTACGCCAGCTCGAACGAGGCGGTCGCCACGGTGAGCGACGCCGGCGTGGTGCGCGCGGTGGCTCCCGGCACCGCGACCATCACGGCGCGGGCGGGCCATGGCGAGGGGCGCCTCATCGTCACGGTGGAGCGCCCGTACACCCTCACCTACCTGGGGACGCTGGAGGGGCTGGCGCAGAGCCGCGCCACCGGGGTGAACGAGCTGGGGCAGGTGGTGGGCTACTCCTATCCCGCCGAGTCGTCGGGAGCGATGCCGGCCGGAGCGCGCGGCTGGATCTGGCGAAACGGCGCCCTGACCGCCATCTCCCTCCCGGACACGCTGGGGCTGGGGGCCTCCCCGACGGTGCTCCCCTCCGCGGTGAACGACCGCGGGCAGTTGGCCGGCCTGGCCCAGGGGTCCGGTCGGAACGTCGTGTTCCGGTGGGAGGGCGGGAGCAGCGCGCTGGCCGTAATTCCCGGTCCGCGTGCCACCGTGAGCGACCTCAACGAGCGTGGCGAGGTGGTGGGCTTCTGGATCGCGGACTTCTGCACGCGCAACTGCACCGGAGGCGGCTTCGTATTCCGCGGCGGCGCCATCGACACGCTCAGCAACTACGGCCAGCTCCGCATCGCCCCCCGGGCGATCAACGACGAGGGGCAGATCACCGGGGCGCTCTTCCGGGTGGGCGCCGGGACCTCGTGGGAGCGCGCGGTGCTGCTGGAGAGCGCGGACGCGGACGTCACCTACCTCCCCACCAGCGACGTGGCGAGCCACGCCTTCGACGTGGACAACCGGGGGCGCGTGGTGGGCCTCGACTTCGTCGGCGGGCAGTTCCACGCCTTCTCATGGAGCCGGTCCGCGGGCCTGAGCCACCTGGGCACGCTCCCCAGCGCCAACATCAGCGTAGCCATCCGCACCTCCGAGGCGGGGCCGACCGTGGGGACGAGCAACTGCGCGGGGTGCACCGCGGCGCTCCCGGTGCTGTTCCGGAACGGAAAGGTGATCCGCATCGAGGACCTGTACGTGCAGGGCAACTGGGTCTTCGAGGGCGTGGCCGACATCAACGAGCGGGGGCAGATCGTCGGTCATGGGAGGCACCGGACCACCGGCGCCACGGGCGCGCTCCTGCTCACCCCGCCGCAGTAGCGCCGCGGCCGGCCCGGCACGGTTCCTGAAGGGCGGAGGGGTGTGAGACGGGGACCTCCCCGCATCCGCAACTTCAGGCAGGAGCGTACGATGGGCGGCAAACGACCCGACCAGTACAACATCGATCCCTCCGAAGCGGGGGCCACCGACTACGACCGCCTCCCGCAGAGCGGGCACGGCGGCGCCTTCAAGACCCCGGCGGAGGACAAGCAGCAGCTCGCCAAGTCCCGGGAGGACGCGCAGGCGGCGGGGATCCCGGTACCCGGCGCGAACCCGGCGCCCTCGGTGCACGCCCGCGCCGGCCAGCCCGTCGAGGAGCGGGGCGAGGAGTACGACGAGGGGCGGCAGCGCGAGGCGCTGGGGAACTCCGAGTTCGACGGGGACGAGGTGGGCGCATGAGCCGGAGCCTGGGCGAGGGGATCGGCGGCCCCACCACTCGCGCGGGGGAGCCCAGCCAGCCCGGCCCCCGCAAGGACGTGGGCGACGCGGAGTCGTCCCGGCGCCGCCCCCCGCACGTGACCGAGAGCGTGGAGGACGCGCCGGTGCAGGGGAGGGCGGAGGCGGTGGACATCCCCACCCTCCCGCCCAACGCGCACGGCGAGGACAAGACGGAGATGACGGAGCAGCCCGCCATCGACCCGACGAGCATGTACGAGCACCGCCCCGGCGAGGACAAGGACACCCCGCCGTCCGAGACCGGCGGGCGCTGACCCTCCATCCGCATCGCGGCCTCTTCGACGCGGCACCCGACAGCCGGGTGCCG
>DASYWD010000550.1 GCA_035936415.1 Longimicrobiaceae bacterium | reverse complement strand
GCGTGGGACACGCGCGCGTCGCGCGCGGAGGGGCCCTCCTCCGGGGTGAACGCCGCCACCCGCCGGCCCGCGTCCAGCACGCGGTCCTGCACGTCCCACTCCCCCGCGGGGACCACCACGATGCCGCCCGGGGGGACGGCGTCGGCCATCACGGACACCAGCTTCCGGGCCATCTCCGGGTCGCGGTAGCGCTCGGGGACGTCCGCCGGCTCCGCGTCCAGGATCAGTGCCACCTTCGAGGAGGAGTAGGGGAGCCCCGCGTTCAGGAGGTAGGCGGGGGAAACGTCCACCAGGAGCGCGTCGGCGGGGACGCCCCGGCGCAGCAGCTCCGCACGGGCGGCGCCGCGGTCGCCCCCGCCGGTGATCCCGCATCCCACCGCGAAGCGGAACGGGGGCGGCTCCGGCGTGCGGGCCAGCGCCCGCAGCTCCGCCAGCGGGTGATCGATCCCGTCCAGCGTCCCGGCGAGGGCGCGCTGGACGGTCTCCAGCGCGAGCGCGGCGGCGCGGAGCCCCACCTCGGCGTGCAGGTGCTCGAAGACCACCGTGTACTCCCCCGGCCGGTCGCCGCCGCGGGCCCGCCCGTACCCCACGTCGTGCCCCGCCAGGTTCTGCAGCGCGAGCCCCACGTGCTCCACGATGTGCGGGGCGTACGTCCCCCGGTGCAGGCGCGTGACGAAGCCGCCGCGCTCGCCCACCGAGCAGCGGTGCTCCCACAGCTCCGGGAGGGCCTCCAGCAGCGCCTCCGTGAAGCCGGGGACCTCGGCGGAGGAGATCTCGTCGTACGCGCCGGGGTGCAGGTCGATGCGCGTGACCGGGCGGCGCGACCACAGGCTGGCGCCGCGGATGGAGCGGAGCGAGAGGAGGCGGATCTCGGCGAACGGGTCGGGGAGCGGCATCGCCTCAGGTGGCGCCCGCCCCGTTCGCGTCCGGGTGGATCCGCGCCAGCACCCCCCGCACGTCGTCCGCCAGCACCACGGCCAGGTCCCCCTCCTGCAGCCCGGCCAGCATCCGGTCCACCGCCTCGGCCTCGCTCCGGAAGGTCTCGATGCGGTCCTCCGCCATCCCCCCCTCCCGCAGCCCCTCCGCCAGGAGCGCCGCCGCCTCGCCGGGGGCGCGCTCGCGCAGGTCCTCGTCCTCCTTGAGCAGGGCGAGGTCCAGCCCCGCGGCGAGCCGCCCCACCCCGCGGATGTCCTCGTCGCGCCGGTCCCCCGGCGCGGCGAGCACCCCCACCCGCCGGCGCGCGGGGAGCTCCATCGCCACCTCCATCAGCCCCTCCACCGCCGCGGGGTTGTGGGCGTAGTCCACCAGGACCCGGGCGTTCCGCACCCGCAGCAGGTTGAGCCGCCCCGGGGTCATGGTGGGCGAGGGGAAGAAGGAGAGGAGCCCCGCGCGGATCGTGTCGTACCGCACCCCCCGCACGTACGCGGTGGCGATGGCGGCCAGGATGTTCTGCTGCTGGAAGCGCGCCGCGCCCCCCAGCATCAGCGGCACCTCGCGGACGCTGGCGATGGGGATGCGCAGCCGGCCGCGGCGGATCACGAAGGTGCCGTCCTCGATCCGCACGCCGATCCCGCCGCGCTCGATGTGGTCCTCGAACAGCTCGTTCTCCCCCTCCGCCCTCGTCGAGAAGAGGACGATGTCGGCGCCGGTGCGCTCGCGCATGGCGTACACCAGCGGGTCGTCGGCGTTGAGCACGGCGTGTCCCTCGCGCTTGACCACGGCGGGGATGACCGCCTTGACCTCCGCGAGCTGCTCCAGGGTGTTGATCCCCCGCATCCCCAGGTGGTCGGCGCTGACGTTCAGCACCACGCCCACGTCCGCCTCGTCGAAGCCCAGCCCCGCGCGCAGCACCCCCCCGCGCGCCGTCTCCAGCACCGCCACGTCCACGGTGGGGTTGCTGAGGATGATGTTGGCGGAGAAGGGGCCGGTCATGTCCCCCTCCATCACCAGCCGGTTCTGCAGGTAGACGCCGTCGGTGGTGGTGAAGCCCACCGTCTTCCCGGTCTGCCGGAAGAGGTGCGCCACCAGCCGCGTGGTGGTGGTCTTGCCGTTGGTCCCGGTGATGGCGATCACGGGGATGCTGTACTCCGCGCCCGGGGGGTACAGCATGTCGATGATGGGCGCCCCCACGTTCCGCGGCGTCCCCTCGCTGGGGTGGGTGTGCATCCGCAGGCCCGGCGCGGCGTTCACCTCGATGATGACGGCGCCGTTCTCCCGGAAGGGGATGCAGATGTCGGGCGAGAGCACGTCGATCCCGGCGATGTCCAGCCCCACGATCCCCGCGGCCATCTCGCACGCGGTCACATTGTCGGGGTGGATCTCGTCGGTCCGGTCGATGGAGGTCCCCCCGGTGGACAGGTTGGCCGTGGCGCGCAGCGCCACGAACTCCCCGGCCTCCGGCACGGACTGCATGTTCAGCCCGCAGGTGGCCAGGAACTCCTCGGTGCGCCCGTCGTCGGGGAGGCGGGTGAGGATCCTCCCGTGCCCCTTCCCCCGCCGGGGGTCGCGGTTGGCGGCGTCGATCAGCTCCCGGATGGTGCTCCGCCCGTCGCCGATCACGTGCGCCGGGACGCGCTCGGCCACCGCGGCCACCGTCCCGTCGACCACCAGCACCCGGTAGTCCCTCCCCTGGACGTAGCGCTCCACCACCACGCGCCGGGAGTACTCGCTGGTGATGGGCCACGCCAGGCGGACCGCGTCCTCGTCGTCCAGCCGCCCGGAGATCCCCCTCCCCTGGCTGGCGTCCAGCGGCTTCAGCAGCACCGGGAAGCCGATCTCGCGCGCCACCTCGATGGCGTCCTCCAGCGTGGTGGCGGTGTCGCCCTCCGGCGCGGGGAGGCCGATGTTGCGCAGCACGCGGCGCGTGTCGTCCTTGTCCTGCGCGATCTCCACCCCGATGGCGCTGGTGTAGTCGGACATCGCCGCCTGGATGCGGCGGAGGTTCTTCCCCAGCCCGAGCTGCACGAGCGAGCTGGAGTTGAGCCGGCGCACGGGGATCCCGCGGCGCTGCGCCTCCTCCACGATGGCGGCGGTGGAGGGGCCCAGCCGCACCTCCTCCCGCAGGTCGTGCAGGTCGTCCACGATCCGGTGCAGGTCCAGCGGCTCGCCGGTCATGCAGGCGCGGACCACGCGCACGGCGTCGCGCACGCTCCGGAGGCCCACGTCCTCCTCCTCGTACGCCACGATCAGCCACCACACCCCCTCGTCGCCGGACTCCACCACGCGGCCGAAGCGCACGTCGGAGCCGGCCAGCGTCTGCAGCTCCAGCGCGACGTGCTCCAGGATGTGGGGGAGGTGGGTGCCCTCGCGCAGGCGCTCCACGAAGCCGCCCGTCTCGCCCCGGGAGCAGGGGTGCTGGTCCAGGGTGGGGATGAGCTCCAGGAGGCGCTCGTTGAAGCCGGGAATGGCGGTCGAGGGGACGTCTTCCAGCGCGCCGAGACGCAGGTCGCAGGCGATGACCGGGGCCAGCCTCCAGAAGTTGGGACCGCGCACCGCCCGCAGATTCGAGACGCGCAGCTCGTCCGGGTCCACGGCGAGGGCCGCGGCCCCGGCCCCGGTGGTCTCCGTCTGGCTCATGTCCGCTCCGGCGGCGGGCTCAGTGCACGTCGTGGCCGCGGGTGCGAACGCCGTGCGCCTCCGCGTCGCGCGCGCCCGCCCCGCGCCCGCCGCCGCTCCGCTC
>DASYWD010000549.1 GCA_035936415.1 Longimicrobiaceae bacterium | reverse complement strand
ACCGGGGGCGGACACGGTCCCGGCCGCCGCGGCCGACACCGCGGCGCCGTGACCGTCCGCTGGGAGGCGGCCGGGGCCACGGACGTCGGCCGGGTCCGCCGGGGGAACGAGGACGCCTTCCTCGTGGACGCGGAGCGGGGGATCTTCCTCGTCGCGGACGGGATGGGCGGGCACGCGGCGGGGGAGGTGGCGAGCGCCATCGCGCGCGAGGTGGTGGGGTCCGCGCTGGCGCGGGAGCTGGACGCGGGCGTGACGGGGGAGGAGCTGGAGCGGATGCTGGACGCCTCGATCCGCGCGGCGCACTCCGCCATCCTGGCCTACGCGGAGCGGCGCCCCGCCGCGCGCGGCCTGGGGACGACGCTCACCACCTGCGTGGTGCACGCGGACGGCGCCCTGCGCGTGGGCCACGTCGGCGACTCGCGCCTCTACCGCCTCCGGGGCGGCGAGCTGGAGCAGCTCACCCGCGACCACACCTGGGTGCAGGGGGAGGTGGACGGCGGCCGCCTGACCCCCCTGGCCGCCCGCACGCACCCCCTCTCGCACGTCATCACCCGCGCGCTGGGCGCCGACTCCGCGGACGACCCGGACCTCATGGCCGACGCGGTCGCCCCGGGCGACCTCCTGCTCCTCTGCACGGACGGCCTCACCGGGAAGGTGGAGGACGCCCTCCTGGCGGAGATCCTCGCCTCAGGCGCCCCCCTCCCGCACCGTGTCGCCGAGCTGATCCGCGCCGCCAACGCCGCCGGTGGCGACGACAACATCACGGCGGTGCTGGTGGAGATCGGGGAGGGGTAGCCCCGGCGGAGCCGGGGAGTGCGAAGTGCGAAACGGCGCCCCGCCGGGAGATCCCGGGGGGCGCCGTTCTGCAGTTGCCGTTTCGCAGTACCCGTATGATGCTGTACGGAGGGAGACAGCCGGGTCGTTTCGGCTGGCTCACTCCGGCGAGGGGAGACAGGCCGGTCGTTTGGCCTGGCTCCCGGAGCCCGTGCAGGAGACAAGCCGGCTGTTTGGCTTGGCTCCGGAGCGGCCCGTGCCTACGACTCCGTCCCGCCGACCGGGAGCTGAACCTCGAACACGGTGCCCTCGGGGCCGCTCCGGACGGTGATGTCGCCGCCGTGGTCGCGGACGATCCGGCGCGAGACGGCGAGCCCCAGGCCGGTGCCCTCGTCGCGGGACTTGGTCGTGAAGAAGGGGTCGAAGATGCGGGGGAGCACTTCCGGCGGGATCGGCGGGGCGTCGTTAAAGAACTCCACGGACAGGAAGCCGGATGCGTCCACGCCGCTGCCGTTCCCCGAGGCCGCCTGAACGGTGATGCGGAGCGTGCCGCCGCCCTGCCGGAGCGCGTGCTCCGCGTTCAGGATGATGTTCAGGAAGACCTGCTGGAGCTGGTTGGCGTCGCCAAGCAGGGGCGGCACGGCGCCGGGGACGCTCAGGGAGTGGCGGACCCCGGCCGTGCGGAGCTCGCGCTCGCGCAGCTCGAGGATCTCGCGGAGCGCCTCGGCCAGGTCCACGGGACGGCGCTCCGGGGCGCTGCGGCGGGCGAAGCCCAGAAGGCTCTTCACGATCCCGCGGCAGCGCTCCACCTCGCGGAGGATGCGGCGCAGGTCGTCGGCGCGCCCGGGCTCGTCCTCGTCGCGCAGGAGGAGCTGCGCGTAGCCGCTGATGCTGGCGAGCGGGTTGTTGAGGTCGTGCGCGACGCCGCTCGCCAGGAGCCCCAGCGAGGAGAGCTTGTCGCTCTCGCGCAGGTGCTCCTCGATGCGCCGCCGCTCCTCGGCGAGGCGGCGGGTGCGGATCTGCGCGGCGATGCGCGCCCGCAGCTCCGCGCCCCGGAAGGGCTTGGTGACGTAGTCGTTGGCCCCGGCGTCGAAGGCGGCGTAGACGCTCTCGCCGTCGGCCCTGGCGGTGACCATGAGGATGGGGAGGAGGTACGCGTCCCACCGCTGCCGCACCCGGTGGCACACCTCCAGGCCGGACATCCCCGGGAGCATCCAGTCCAGGAGGAGCACGTCCGGGAGCCCGTCCTCTTCGAGCATGCGGAGCGCGGCGGACCCGTCCGCCGCCAGCGCGACCTCGTAGCCGGCGCGCTGCAGCATCACCCGCAGCATGGACGCGGAGGCGGAGTCGTCCTCGGCGAGGAGGACGCGGGCGGGGGGCTGCCCCGGCGAGTCGCCGGCGTCGGGGAAGGCTTCGCTCACGGGATCGGTGCGGTTTCGGACAGGCGGGCGCGCAGCTCGGCGGGCGGGAGGGCGAGGAGGGGGAGGACCGCCTCCGGGGAGACCTCCCTCCGCTCGGTGGCGAACACGCGGAAGACGCGCGCGGTGTGGTACAGCTCGTCGGACACACGGGGGAGATCGATCAGCCCCGCGGTCCCCCCCTCGGTCATCCGCTCCACGGCGCCGCCGCGCCGCAGCACCAGCAGGTCGAGCCCCATCATCCGCGGCTTCTCCGGGTAGTCCACGAACACTTCTCCTGTCCCCAGCCCCAGCTCCGCGGCCAGGTGGTCCTCCAGCATGCGGCGGAGGTCGGTGTCGTGCGCGATCCAGCCGTCCACCGGGAGCTCCCGCATGGTGTCGCCGGGGATCTCCAGCGCGCGCTTGGGAAGCCGCCGCCCCCGCAGGGAGGGGATCCACCGCTCCGCGACGCGCCGGGCGCCGGGGTCGACGCGGTCGGCGGCGCGGGTCTCCAGAAGCGCGAGGAACTGCTCGTCGGACTTCCCCACCAGCTCCGCCGGGCGGATCACCCCCGCGTCCACAGCGTCCTGCACCAGCCGCTTGTACAGCACGGTGGCGGCGCGGACGGCGTGGTGCCAGTACACGTTGCGGAACATCTGGTACTTGGCGAAGAGGAGCGACTCCAGCGCGGAGGACCCCTTCTCGTGGATCCCCACCTCCAGCCGGCCGCTCTCCGGGTCGCGGAGCAGCACCAGGGCGTTGATCAGCCGGTCCACGTCCACCTCGCCGTACGGCACGCCGCAGAACATGGCGTCGCGCCGCAGGTACTCGATCTTGTCCAGGTCCAGGCTCCCGGAGACCAGCCCCTGCAGCGGCGAGCCGGACACCCCGCGGATCAGCGCCTCGATGCGCGCCGGGGCGCCCGGCGCGACCTCGGCGAGCGCGTCGCGGATCTCCGCCGCGGCCAGGAAGTGCCCGGTGTGCTCCTCGTGCCTCCCGGGGACCCGCCGCTCGTCCAGCTCTTCCACCGCGTGCGAGAAGGGGTAGTGCCCGATGTCGTGGAGGAGCGCGGCGTACGGCACCACGCGGCACTCCGCAGGGTCCACCCGGTCCAGCTCCCCGCGCTCGGCCAGGAGGGAGAGCGTCCGCCGAGCGAGGTGGTAGACGCCCAGGGCGTGGTCGAAGCGGGTGTGCGTCGCCCCCGGGTACACCAGGTACGCCAGCCCCAGCTGCCGGATGTGGCGCAGCCGCTGGAACCCCGGGGTGTCGATCACGCGCACGGCGACGCGGTCGAGCCGGATGGTGTTCCAGAGCGGGTCGCGGACGACCTCGAACTCCTGGGGCGGGTGTGCAGCGGATTGTCGCATGGGAGCGGGTCAGTCTAGGCGGGGTGCGCAGAGGTGTCAAGGAGTGGACAGGGGGCGGCGCCTGATTCCGCGGAGACCTCCGCCGGCCGGCCAGCCGCTGAAATGGACGAGGCGCCCCCGGCCGCGTGGACCGGAGCGGCCGCTTGCCACCCGGGGATGTTCGTCCTACTTTCTAGGACAACAGGGGGAGACGACATCATGGACGACGTACGGAACGCTCCCGGTCTGGCCTCAGTTCTGGCTTCCCCGGCGCTGGCCCGACTGGTGATCCACTTCGCGCTGCATCCCGACGCCCCCATTCACCTGCGGGCGCTCGGGCGCCGCACGCGCCTGGGGCGGAGGTCCCTGGAGAACGAGCTCAGGCGTCTGGAGGCGCAGGGGTTGATCGAGCGCTGGCGTGAGGGCAGGAACGTCCTGTTCCGGGCCGTCCAGGAGCACCCGGGGTGGCGTGCCATGCGGGAGATGGTGCGCCAGTTCGCCGACCCTGCCGAAGTCCTCTCCGGGGCCCTGGCGCTGGTGGACGGGGTGGAGGCGGCGTTCGTGTTCGGCTCGTTCGCGCGCGGCGACACCCGGCCCGACAGTGACGTGGACCTGTTCGTCGTCGCGGACGAAGCTGTCCGGCAGGATCTGGGACGGGAGGCAGCGGAGGCCTCCATCCTGCTCGGGCGTCCCGTGGAGGTCCTGTGGTACAGCCGCGACAAGCTCCGGCAGCGACTGGAGAGCGGGCATCCCCTCGTCGGCCGGGTGCTGGGCGGGCCCAAACGGTGGGTGGTGCCCGACCGCTCCGGTGCCCTGCCGGCCGCCGCATGAGCAATCCGAGGATCGCCAGGCTCATCGAGGCCCGGAGCCTGGAGGAGATGGAAGCTTCCGACGCGGAGATCGAGGGTCTCTGGAGGAACGCCGTACGCGAGCTGCGGGACTCGGGAGCACGGGGGCTGAGCGAGCATGGTGCCTTCACCCACGCGTACCAGTCCGCCTTCCACGCCTGCACGGCCGTGCTCCGCGCCTCCGGGTACCGGATCCGCGGCGCCGTGGGCGGTCACCACTACACCACCTTCTACGCGGTCTCCGCGTTGGGGATCGCGGACGTGTCGGCGCTCGCGGACGAGATGCAGGGCCTCCGGCTGGGCCGGCACGACGCCCTGTACGACTGGGCGGGCGAGGTGGAGGAGGGCTCCCTGCGCCGGCTGCGGGAAGTCTCTGCGGGGCTGCTCGACGCGGGGTCCCGCTGGCTCGCAGGGCAGCGGCCGGGAGCACGGCTCGTCACCCCCTGATTCGGTCCGGTCGGCTCGCACGCAGAGCCCCGGAGTTCGCCTATCCCCGAAACGAGCGAGGCGCCCCCGGCCGCGTGGACCGGGGGCGCCTCGTCGCAGACGGCTCCGCGTCGCGCGTCAGCCGGCCTTGGGACCCGCGTTGCGGACGGCCTCGGGGACGCGGTCCGCGAACTGCTCGAAGTTCTTGCAGAAGGCCTCTGCGAGCTGGCGCGCCTTGGCGTCGTACGCGTCGCCGTCCTCCCAGGTGCCGCGGGGGAGGAGCACCTCGCTCGGGACGCCGGGGACGCTCGTGGGCACCTGCAGCCCGAAGAAGGGCGCCTCCGTGGTCTCCGCGCCGTCCAGGTCGCCGGCCAGCGCGGCGCGCACCATGGCGCGGGTGTAGCCCAGCTTCATCCGCGAGCCCACGCCGTACGGGCCGCCCGTCCACCCGGTGTTCACCAGCCAGACGCGGGAGCCGTGCTCCTCGATCTTCCTGCCGAGCATGTCCGCGTACACGCCGGGGTGCAGCGACAGGAACGCCGCGCCGAAGCAGGCCGAGAAGGTGGGCTGCGGCTCCTTCACCCCGCGCTCCGTCCCCGCCACCTTGGCGGTGTAGCCGGAGAGGAAGTAGAACATCGCCTGCTCGGGCGTCAGCCGGGAGATCGGCGGGAGCACGCCGTAGGCGTCGGCGGTGAGGAAGACGATGTTCTTCGGGTGGCCGCCGCGCGCCCCGGGGACGTGGTTGGCGATGTAGTGCAGCGGGTACGAGATGCGGGTGTTCTCGGTGATGCTGGTGTCGTCGAAGTCCACCTGCCGCTTCTCGTCGACGGTCAGGTTCTCCAGCACCGTCCCGAACATCCGCGTGGTCGCGTAGATCTCGGGCTCGCCCTCGGGAGAGAGCTTGACCGCCTTGGCGTAGCAGCCGCCCTCGAAGTTGAAGATCCCGTCGTCGCTCCACCCGTGCTCGTCGTCGCCGATCAGCCCGCGGTCGGGGTCGGCGGAGAGCGTGGTCTTCCCGGTGCCGGAGAGCCCGAAGAAGAGCGCGGTGTCGCCCTCCGGACCCACGTTGGCGGAGCAGTGCATGGAGAGCACGCCCTGGCGCGGGAGAAGGTAGTTGAGGACGCCGAACACGGACTTCTTGATCTCGCCGGCGTAGCGCGTGCCGCCGATGAGCACCTCCTTCGCCCCGAAGTTGATCAGGATGAAGGCGCCCGTGCGGGTGCCGTGCTTCTCCGGGTCCGCCTCGTACTCCGGGGCGTGCAGGATGGTGAAGCCGGGGGCGAAGGCGTCGAGCTCCGCCTCTTCCGGGCGGCGGAACATGTTGTACGCGAACAGGTTGTGCCAGGCGTTCGGGGTGATCACCCGTACGGCGAGGCGGTACTCCGGATCGGCCCCCGCCCACATGTCGCGCACGTACAGGTCCTGCCCCTCCAGGTGCGTGAGGACGTCCTCGCGCAGGGCGGCGTAGTGCTCGGGGGAGATGGGGACGTTCACCTTCCCCCACCAGACGTGCTCCTCGGAGGAGGGCTCGCGCACCACGAAGCGGTCGTTGGGCGAGCGGCCGGTGTGCGGCGAGGTCACCGCGTTGAACGGGCCGCCCTCCACCAGGACCCCCTCGGCGCGGCGGACTGCGTGCTCCACCAGCTCGGCGGGGGCGAGGTTCCAGAACACGGTGCCGGGGTTGCGGATCCCGTGCTTGTCGAGCCCGTGGCTGCTTTCGCGCCCGAACACCGGGGCGCGTGTCTCGGAGGAGAGGGTCGTCGGCATATAGGTCTGGTTCTCTGTGTTCCTGGATCGGCACGAAACACCCGCGCCGGCATCCGGATCGCGCGGCGCGGAAACGTGCATATGTAGCACCCGGCCGGGGCGGGCGCAAGTGAGCGCGGCTCAGTGGGAGGGTGCGCCGGCGCTCACCGGACGTTTCCCGCAAGTCCATGCGGGATCTCGCCGCCTGCCGCGGCACCCTGCACGGAGGTGCCGGGAGCCAGGGCGCCCCCGGACCCTGTACGGGTCCGGGGGCGCAGAAGGGAACGGCCGGAGGGGCGGGGCTATGCGGCCGCGGCCTGCTCCTCTTCGTCGTGCAGGTGGAAGCGCCCGGCGAGCGTGATCATCGCGGAGGCCATCCGGGCCAGCTCCTGGCTGGTGGCCGAGAGCTGCTCGGTGGCGGCGGTCTGCTCCTGGGCGGCCGCCGCCGTGTGCTCCGCGCGCTCGCGGCTGGCGCCCGCGATCTCGCGGACCTCCTGCATGGCGTGCAGCAGCTCGTCCATCACGCTCGCCTGCGCCTCCACCTCGCCGTGCATCCGCTCGATGGCGCTCCCCGCCCCGTGGAGCGCCTCCAGGAGCGCATCCAGGGCGGCGCGGCTCCCCTCCGACGCGGTCCCGACCCCCTCCAGCTGTCGGCGGACCGCGCCGAGCTGCCCGCGGACCTCCCCGATGGCCCGGCGCGTGTCCTCCACCACCACCGCCACGTCGGCGGCGGAGACCCCGGACTCGCCCGCGAGCTTGCGGACCTCGTCGGCCACCACGGCGAAGCCGCGGCCGTGCTCCCCGGCGCGCGCCGCTTCGATGGCCGCGTTCAGCGCCAGCAGGTTGGTCTGGCGGGCGATCTGCTGGATGGCGTCCACGAAGCCGCCGATCCGCTCCCCGGAGGAATCCAGGGTCACGAGCGAGTCGGCGGAGCGCCGCACCCCGTCGCCCACCTCCAGCAGCAGCGCCCCGGCCTGGGCGATGCGGCCGGCGTGGCCGTCGGTCTCCCGGGTGGTGCGCCGCGCGCCCTCGGCCGAGGACGCCGCTTCCTCCCGCAGCCCTTCGTTGCTGGCGGCGAGGCGCTCCACCGCGTCCGCCCCGCGCGTGATCAGCTCCATCTGCCGCTCGGCGTGCACGGCGTTGTTCTCGGAGGCGTCCCCCACCTCGGTGGCGGAGCGCTGCACGTGCTCGGCGGTGGCGGCCAGCTCCTCCGCCAGGGCCGCCAGGGAGCGCGACTGCTCCTGCAGCTCGCGCAGCAGGAGGTCCACCGAGGCCGACACGCGGTTGGCGCTGCGGAACACCAGCCCCACGTTGGTCTGTCCCTCGTCCGGGAGCCGCCCGGCGAAGTCCCCGCCCGACATGCGCACCAGCATCGCGCGCACCTGCCGGAGGCGGGCCAGCAGGTCCGAGTTCTGGGCGTCGCTGATGGCCCCGATCCCCACCAGGAAAAGCCACTCCAGCCCCACCAGCAGGTACGGCACCGGCACGCCCGCGGCCAGGTACCCGACGGCGCGCCCGGCGGGGTAGAGGACCGCGGTCGCCACCAGCATCAGCCGCCCGGCGCGCGGCGCCTGCAGCGCGCAGTCTCCCACGGCGAAGGCCAGGAGCGGGAGGACGACGTACCCCTGCGGCCCGAGCGCCGCGCCGAAGGCGGAGATCACCAGCGCGTCCACGGCCACCAGCGCGTAGTACTGCCAGGCCGCGAACCGGCCGGAGCGCAGCATGGCCATCGCCGCCAGGTTGGCGACGGCGATCGCCCCGCCGAGCGCGAAGGCGATGGAGAGCGACGCGTCCAGCGCGCCCGTCCAGCCGCCGGCCGCGGCCACCAGCAGCGAGAGCGGGATCAGCGCCCAGCGGGTGGCGATGCTCTGCGCCTG
The DNA here is from genome assembly GCA_035936415.1 of Longimicrobiaceae bacterium. Taxonomy (NCBI): domain Bacteria; kingdom Pseudomonadati; phylum Gemmatimonadota; class Longimicrobiia; order Longimicrobiales; family Longimicrobiaceae; species Longimicrobiaceae bacterium. Next base: position 958 of record DASYWD010000549.1, on the reverse strand, counting down.
GTAGGCCTCGAGCACGCGCACCTCCTCGGCGGCATCGCCCGGCGGGGCGGGGGCCTCGGCCGGGGCGGGGGGGACCGGCGTCGGGGGGCGCTGCTCGGGGCGGCGGCCGTGTACGTGCCGGGGCAGAACGGGTGCGCGTGGAGCGGCGGTCGGAGTCATCGGAGGTGGATCGCGTGCGGAGGGGAGTGCGGCACGAGTGCCGGAACGGGCACGGGAAAGACGCCCGGCGGAGCCGCCGCGCGGGGCGGCCGTCGAGGAGAAGCCTCGGCGGCGGGACGCCGGATCTGAAATCGGTGCCCTAACCTACCCCGTCCGCCTGTCTCCGTCAATAGACGTGTCTTTTAACGAGCGCATGGAGGGCGACCGCGGTGGTGCGGCGCCGCGCTTCAGAGGTGGCGCAGGGGCGCCGCCGCGGGCTCGGCCACCGAGTCCGCCGTGGCCACGCGCACGCAGTCGCCGCCGGAGCGCTTGGCCTGGTACAGCGCCCTGTCGGCGGCGGCGAGCAGGTCGTCCGGGGACGCCATGCCGGGGGCGCAGGCGGCGACGCCCGCGCTGACGGTCACCGGCTCGCACGGAACGTCGGCGCGACGCAGCGCCTCGCGCACCCTCCCCACGAGCATCAGCGCGTCCTCCACGGAGGCGGACGACAGGACGCAGAGGAACTCCTCGCCGCCGTGCCGCGCGGCCAGGTCCATCCGGCGGGTGGAGCGCTCCAGCACCCGGGCGACGGCCCGGAGCGCGGCGTCGCCTGCGGGGTGGCCGTGGCGGTCGTTGTAGCGCTTGAACTGGTCGAGGTCGAAGAGGACCACGGCCACCGGGCGGCCGCGCTCCGCGGCGGCGAACTCCTTGTCCAGGAACCACCGGCCGCCCCGCCGGTTGGGGAGCCCCGTGAGGTCGTCGGTGAGGGCCAGGCGGATGGCGCGCTCGCGGTCGCGCCGGAGCGCCTCCGCCAGCGCGC
>DASYWD010000548.1 GCA_035936415.1 Longimicrobiaceae bacterium | reverse complement strand
CCGCAGGGGCGCTCCGGCGAGGAGGCGGAGGCGTGGGGCCGGGCGCTCCTGGCGGAGCTGCAGGGGTCGGCCTCCGCCGAGCCGCGCACGTCCGCGGAGCGGCTGAGCGGCGCGCTCCGCGCCTCGCTCTCCGCCGCGGTGTACCTGGGGCGGGTGTGCGCGGGAGACCGGGTGCCGGGGATCCGGGAGGTGGCCCGCGCCACGGGGCTCAACCACAAGGTGGTGGCGCGCGCCTACCGGACGCTGGTGGAGGAGGGGGCGCTGGTGGTCCGCGACCGCTCGGGCGTGTACGTGGGCCGGCAGGAGTGGCGCGAGGGCCCGGCCACGGCCGACGCGGCCTGGCTCGCAGGGGTGCTGGCGGAGAGCTGGCTCCGGGGGATGCGGGTGACCGCGCTCCCGGAGCTGCTGCGCCGCTCCGCGGCGTCCGCGCGCCTCCGCTGCGCCTGCGTGGAGTCGGACGCGGGGCGCCGCCTGGCCCTCTGCGCGGAGGTGGGCGAGCCGTTCGGGCTGGAGTGCGTCGCTCTGGACCCGGAGGCGCTCGCCGGCGACGAGGCGCTCGCCCGGGAGCTGGGAGGCACGGACCTGGTGGTGACCACGGCGTACCACGCGGGGCGGGTCCGTGGCCTGGCGCGCGCGCTGGGGAAGCCGCTCCTGGTGGTGGGGGCGCAGCCCGGCGCGGAGGACGGCGCCCCGGAGCCCCTCCCCCGCCTGACCCCGGAGACGGCGCGCTCCATCTCCGAGACGCTGGTGATGCTCAACCTGGAGCAGGCCCGGGCGGACGAAGCGGGAGGCGCCGCCGTCCAGGCCGGGTGACGCACGGCTCGCGGGGCAGCCCCCCGCGCGGCTACCGCCCGCGCACCACGCCGGGGTACCGCTCCACGATCTCGCGGTAGCCCTCCAGCGTCTCGCGCATGGTCTGCGCCGTCTGCAGGCAGGCCGCCGTGATGCTGACCGCCTCCTCCGTGCGGCGGCTCGCCTCCGCCAGCAGCACGCCGCGGCGCTCCGCCTCCGCGCGCAGCCCCGGGTCGGACAGGGCCGGGGCGGTGAGGATCCCCACCAGGAGCACGGCGCCGCCCCCCACGCAGAGCCCCTGGAAGAACGCCCGCGAGCGCTCCACCTCGGAGCCGCCGTCGAAGACGATCACCTGCGCCCCCCGGCGCCGGGCCTTCCACTCCACGATCCAGCGCAGGAGGGTGTACACGGCGGGGCTCAGGCGGAGAGCGGGCGGCTCACGCCGCCAGCTCCATCTCGAGCTGCTCCCGCACCGGCGGGCACGAGGCGCAGGCCAGCTCCCCTCCCGGCCCCTGTGTCCAGCGTCGCCCCCCGCAGCGGGGGCAGCGCGGCTCCACCAGGCGGCTGAGCGACAGGAGGGTGTGGTGAACGAGCCACAGGCACACGGGGAAGGCGAGCCAGAGGGTCCAGTGCGTCATGGGAGCCCGGAGCGTGCAGCGGGGGAGCGGGGAGCGATGCCGAAGGCGCGGCGCGCCGAGGCTCGCAGGAGCGGGTACGGGTTGAGCGCGGCGCCCTCCCACCAGCGGCGCGCGTCCTCCAGCACCACGACGGAGAAGTGGAGGTGGAAGTCGCCGGGCGCGGCGTTCCCGGTGTCGCCCACGTAGCCGATCACCTCGCCGCGGCGCACCCGGTCCCCCAGCTCCAGCCCCTCCGCGTAGCGGTCCAGGTGGGCGTAGTAATACCGGGTGCGGCCGTCCGCCCCCAGCTGGTAGACGGCGATCCCGCCGCGCGCCCCGGAGTGGAGCCGGAGGATCGTCCCGTCCGCCGCGGCGACCACCGGCGTGCCCCGCGGGGCGTGGATGTCGATGGCCGCGTGCTCGCGCCCGCCGGAGCGGTCGGCGTGGAAGGTGTCGCGCAGCTCGTCCGGCTCCACCCCTTCCACCGGGATCAGGAGGCCGGGGTCCGCGGGGTCGGCGGGGCCCCCGAAGACGGCCACGGGGGAGAGGAGCTGCGCGCCCAGGGGGAGCTGTGCGGCGGCGGGTGCGGCGGCGAGCGCCGGCGCCGCGAGGAGCACGACCGCCAGGG
>DASYWD010000547.1 GCA_035936415.1 Longimicrobiaceae bacterium | reverse complement strand
CCGCGGGCGTGGCGGTGCCCACTATGGCCGCGGCCGCGGGGCCGCTGGACCTGAACGCGGCGTCGGCGGCGGAGCTGGAGGCGCTCCCCGGCATCGGCCCGGCGCTGGCCGGGCGCATCGTGGCGTGGCGGGCGGAGCACGGCCGCTTCCGCGCTCCGGAGGAGCTGGAGCGGGTCCCCGGGATCGGGAAAAAATCGCTGGCACGCCTCCTGCCACTGGTGCGCGCTTCCCCTTGACAGCGCTGGTGTCTGCGGCGAACGTTCGCGTCACCCCTCCGCGGTACTTCTCCTTCAGGCCACTCCTATGGCAGTCATCGCCCCGGCTGATCGCATCGGCGACCAGCTCGTCCACGACGGCATCGTTACGCGCGAGCAGCTCACCAAGGCGCTGGAAGACGCGCGGCAGAACGGCAACCGCGTCGGCTTCAGCCTCGTCAAGCTGGGCTTCGTCGGCGAGCAGGACATGGTCCGCGCGCTGGCCCGGCAGCTCCGGGTCCCCGCGGTGGACCTGGACCGCGTCAAGCTCGACCCCAAGGTCCTCAAGCTGATCCCGGGGGAGATCGCCAGCAAGCACCAGGTGCTCCCGCTGCGGCGGGTGGGCCGGATGCTCACCGTGGCGATGGCCAACCCCACCGACCTGGGGGTCATCGACGACCTGAAGTTCATCACCCGCTTCGACATCGAGCCGGTGATCGCGGGGGAGCTCACCCTCAAGAAGACGATCGAGAAGGAGTACGAGTCGTCGGACGAGCGGATCAACGACCTCCTGAAGCAGTTCGACCAGGACGACCTGGAGGTCCTGGAGGAGCGCGAGGAGGAGGTCAGCGTCACCGCCCTGGCCGCGGCGGTGGACGACGCGCCGGTGGTGAAGCTGATCAACGGGATCCTCACCGACGCGGTGCAGAAGGGGGCGTCGGACATCCACTTCGAGTGCTACGAGAAGGAGGTCCGGGTCCGCTACCGGATCGACGGCGTGCTGCAGGAGATCATGCGCCCACCGCCCAAGATGAAGGCGGCGCTGATCTCTCGCTTCAAGATCCTCTCCGACCTGAACATCGCCGAGCGGCGCGTCCCGCAGGACGGGCGCATCAAGCTGCGGGTGGGGCGCCGGGTGATCGACTTCCGCGTCTCCACCCTCCCGACGCTCTTCGGCGAGAAGATCGTGCTCCGGATCCTGGACAAGAGCAACCTGACGCTCGACCTGGAGAAGTTCGGGATGGAGCCGAAGGCGGAGCAGGACTTCATGCGGGCGATCATGAACCCGTACGGGATGGTGCTGGTCACGGGCCCCACCGGCTCCGGGAAGACGACCACGCTGTACAGCGCGCTCTCGCAGATCAACACCCCCGAGGTCAACATCATGACCGCGGAGGATCCGGTGGAGTACAACCTCTACGGGATCAACCAGGTGCTGGTCCGCACGGAGATCGGGATGACCTTCGCCGCGGCGCTGAAGGCCTTCCTCCGCCAGGACCCCAACATCATCATGGTCGGCGAGATCCGCGACCTGGAGACGGGTGGGATCGCCATCAAGGCGGCGCTCACCGGCCACCTGGTGCTGTCCACGCTGCACACCAACGACGCCCCCTCCACCATCACCCGTATGGTGGACATGGGGATCGAGCCGTTCAACGTGGCCTCCGCCGTCAACCTGATCACCGCGCAGCGCCTCCTGCGCCGCATCTGCTCCGGCTGCAAGGAGCCGACGACCTACCCCGTGGAGTACCTGCGCGCCGCCGGGCTCACGGAAGAGGAGATCGAGACCACCACCTTCTTCAAGGGGAAGGGGTGCGACACCTGCAACGGCTCCGGCTACAAGGGCCGCCAGGGCCTCTACGAGGTGATGGCGATGTCCCCCGCCCTGCGCCGGATGATCCTGCAGGGCGCCTCCACCGCCGAGCTCCAGAAGCAGGCGATCAGCGAGGGGATGCTTACGCTCCGCATGGACGGGATGCTCAAGGTGCGGCGCGGGATCACCACGCTGGAGGAGGTCATCAAGGAGACGGCAGGGTAGAAGAGTGCGGGAGTGCGAAGTGCGAAGTGCGAAGTGCGAGGGTGCCCCTCCGGTAGCGGGGGCCTCTCGCACTCTTCGTTTGCGCCGGCTCCGGACGCGGCACATCGTTCCGGTGCGGCAGAGTTTTCCGGCCTCGACAGCGTACGACCGCACGTCGCACCTCGCACTTCGCACTTCCCCTCGTCCGGCACGGATCTTGGTCTTCACCCCCCCAGAAACCCGGGTTCGCAAGCATTCGCTGGCCTTCCGCGAACCGGCCCCCTTGCAAGCCGCAAGGCTCGTTGCATCCTGCCGGGCCCGTCGCGCGGCCCCGGCCCGAAACTTCCGCAGCAACCCCAGCCCGACGCCATGAGCCTGAACCTCCGTGCCCTCCTGGAAGAGATGATCGAGCGGGGCGCCTCCGACCTGCACGTCACGGCAGGGGAGCGCCCCAAGCTCCGCATCGACGGTTCGATCACCGACAGCTCCGGGGACTACATCCTCACCCCCAAGGACACGCTGCAGCTCACCTACTCCATCCTCACCGAGAACCAGAAGAAGCGGTTCGAGACGGAGGACGAGCTGGACTTCTCCTTCGGGATCCAGAACCTGGCGCGCTTCCGCGGCAACGTGTTCCGGCAGCGCGGCTGCGTGGCGCTCGCGATCCGCCAGATCCCCTTCAAGATCCTCACCTTCGAGGACCTGAAGCTCCCGCCGGTGGTGCAGAAGCTGGCGGAGAGGCCCCGCGGGCTGGTGCTGGTGACGGGCCCCACGGGCTCGGGGAAGTCCACGACGCTGGCCGCGATGATCGACAAGATCAACAAGGAGCGGAAGGGGCACATCCTCACCATCGAGGACCCCATCGAGTTCATCCACCGCCACCAGGGCTGCATGGTGAACCAGCGGGAGGTGGGCGCGGACACGCAGAGCTTCTCGCGGGCGCTGAAGTACGCGCTACGGCAGGACCCGGACGTGATCCTGGTGGGCGAGCTCCGCGACCTGGAGACGATCCAGGCGGCGCTCACCATCGCCGAGACGGGCCACCTCTGCCTGGCGACGCTGCACACCAACTCGTGCGCGGAGACCATCAACCGCGTCATCGACGTCTTCCCCGCCCACCAGCAGCCGCAGGTGCGCGCGCAGCTCGCCTTCGTGCTGGAGGGGGTGCTCACGCAGCAGCTCCTTCCCAAGGCGCGCGGCCGGGGCCGGGCCATGGCCGCGGAGATCATGGTCTGCACGCCGGCGGTGCGCTCCTGCATCCGCGACGACAAGGTGCACCAGATCTACTCCACCATGCAGGCCGGGAAGAAGCACGGGATGCAGACGCTGAACGACGCGCTCTACCAGCTCTACATGCAGCGCGAGGTGGCGCTGGAGGAGTGCCTGAAGCACTCGTCGGACCAGACGGAGTTCCTGCGGATGGTCGGCGAGCCCGTACCGGCGTGACGGCGAGTGCGTGAGTGCGAAGTGCGTGAGTGCGAGGGTGGGGAGAGCGCGCTGGTGAGCGGGTTCCGAACCCGTTGCCGTCCCCTGTCCCCGGTTCCCTGTTCCCTGTAACCTGCGGTTCTCCATGCCCGTCTTCACCTACAGCGCCCGTAGCCTCTCCGGCGACATCCAGGCCGGGGAGATCGACCTCCCCAGCAGGGACGAGGTCGTCGCGTTCCTGCGCCGGCAGCGGCTGATCCCGGTTGCCGTCCGCCCCAAGGCCAAAGACCTGGAGATCAGCTTCGGCTCCGGCGTCAGCACGCGCGAGGTGGTGATCTTCACGCGCCAGTTCGCGACGATGATCAACTCCGGCCTCCCGCTGGTGCAGAGCCTCTCCATCCTGGCGGAGCAGACGGAGAACAAGCGCTTCCGCAAGATCACCACGGAGGTGCTGCACGACATCGAGTCCGGGCAGACGCTCGCCGACTCCATGCGCAAGCACCCGCAGATCTTCACGGAGCTGTACGTGAACATGGTGGCCGCGGGCGAGGCGGGCGGCATCCTGGACGTGATCCTGCTCCGCCTGGCGACCTTCCTGGAGAAGAACGACGCCCTGGTCCGCAAGATCAAGGGCGCCATGACCTACCCGGCGGTGATGCTCTTCGTGGTGATCGCGGCCACCACCATCCTCCTCTGGAAGGTGGTGCCGGTGTTCGCGAACATCTTCCTGGACGCCGGGCTCGCGCTCCCCATGCCCACCCGCGTGGTGCTGGCGGCCAGCGCCTTCCTGCAGAGCTACATCCTCGTCATCATCGCGGCGGCCATCGTGGGGGTGTTCCTGCTGCGGCGCTACTACAAGACGGAGGGCGGGCAGCTGGTGATCGACCGGCTGCTCCTGAAGATGCCGGTGCTGGGGGTGCTGCTGCGGAAGTCGGCGGTTTCGCGCTTCACGCGGACGCTGGGGACGCTGGTGTCGTCCGGCGTCTCCATCCTGGAGGGGCTGCAGATCACGGCGCGCACCTCCGGCAACCGCGTGATCCACGACGCGGTCATGGCGTCGCGGGCCTCCATCGCGGGCGGCGCCACCATCTCGGAGCCGCTCAAGGTGTCGGGCGTGTTCCCACCCATGGTGGTGCAGATGATCAACGTCGGCGAGCAGACGGGCGGGCTGGACGAGATGCTCTCCAAGATCGCCGACTTCTACGACGACGAGGTGGACGCGGCCGTGTCGGCCCTCACCTCGGTGCTGGAGCCCATCATGATCGTGGTCATGGGCGTGGTGATCGGCGGGATGGTGGTGGCGATGTACATGCCGATGTTCGACATGATCAACGCGGTGCAGGGGTAGGTCGGCCCTCGCAGGTAATTGATTCGTTCCCTTTGCGGTATTTGATTCGTTCCGAATCGGGTATTTGATTCGTTCCACGCGAGTCAAGTGCCGCAAGGGCCATGGGTTAGCGAGCGACGCCCACCCATCCCATCCTCCCCCACGCTCCCCAAAACCCGCAATTCCGGAGCGGGGCACCTCGGGAAACCGACGAAAAACGGTCGTTACAACAGCACTCAAAAATCCCCGCTCGAACGCATCGCCCCCTCCTGCGCAGACGCAGGAGAGGGGCGGTTTCTGGGAGAGGAGCAGGGATTCGGTCCTACGAGCGAGTACAGCCGGGAGGAGCTTCAGAGCAGGAACGGCCGCGGTTACGTGGACTCCGGGTTGCCCTCGGTGGTGGGGCGAGGCTGCGGCAGCCTCTCCAGAACGAACCGAACTGCCTCGGCAGTGGCTTCCGGCTCGTCGTGAGGATCTTGCTCCGCAGAAGCGCTCGCGGGGTCGTCCGCAGCGTCGGTGCGCGGAGTGAGCTTCCCGGCCTTCCGAAGCACGCGGAAGTACGATGCCAGGATGTCGCGCCCGCGCTCACCGGGACGGTCGGGCTTCTCCTCCACAGGGCTCCTCGGGCTCGGGGCACCGGCTCTTCGCACGCTGTCGCTCTCAACCGTACACCTCCCGGGTCGCCGTCGTCAAGGCGGCCCGCCGAGGCCTCGGGCGTCTCGGCATCAGCCGCCCCTCAAGCGCCGCTCGCACCTGGGGAGGCAGCTGTTCCACCCGCTGGAGCACGTCTTTTCGCATGCGAGCCTGAGCGCGCTGGAACAACCCCTTTGCTGCGCCGGCAGAGGTCGCCAGGGCACAGCCGACTTCGTCCCAGCTGAGCCCCTCTACGAGCCGAAGCCAGAGGACGCTCCTGACGGTCTCGGTCTGGGCAGCATGGACCTCCTCCAGGAGGGCGAAGAGCTGCCGGTCCGCCTCACCGGGCTCCGCGTGTACGGACGTGTCCCGGTCCAGCTCACGGGCGAAGGTGCGCACCGCCCAGTCGCTCCGGGAGGAGCGTAGGAAGTCGATTCCGATCCGCCGCGCCAGGGTCATGCACCAGCCGACGAGCGAGTCGTCGTCCTCGGCGCAGCACTGCCCCAGCCGCTGCGCGACCCGGAGGAGAGCCTCCTGGGCGAGGTCCTTGATGACCTCCGGGTCCCGGTGGTGGTGGAAGAGCCAGCCCGCGTAGAACTGGCGCAGGCGGGGGTGAAGTTCGGTGAGGAGCGCTTCCATGGCCTTGCCGTCGCCACGGGTAGCCTTGCGAGCGAGGTCAGCGAGACGGGTGTCGCTCATGCGCCATTCGGAAGTGGGGAGGCTTCGCAGACGGGAATCGACCGGCTTGCGGATCCGCGATGACCCGGAGGAGAGCGGGCCCTACAGGTCGCCGTGCTCCTCATGCGGGGAGGGGCTCCTCCCCCCGGATCTCTCCCTCGCAGAACTCCCAGAAGGGGCACGTCCCGCAGCGGTCCCGGCGGCGGGTCAGGGGAAAGGCCTCTCGCCACGCCGGTCCGGCCGCGGCCGCATCGGCGGCTCGCATCGCCTCGCTGGACTCCTGGATCCGCTCCTCGGCCGCGTCCAGCTCCGTGTCCGTCACGTTCCACGTCGTCTCATCGCCGTCGACCAGATGAACCACCCGCGCGACGTACGCGCCCTCCGACGAGGCCACGCCGAGCACGTGGCGGATGTAGAGCCCGTAAACCGCGACCTGTGCGCGTGCGTCCCGGTCGTAGGAAGTCTTCCAGTCCACGATCACGGTGTCCCCTGCACGGGAGAAGACGAGGTCCGGAGCGGCGTAGACGGGGATCTCGCCCAGTTGGAACGCGGAGAGCGCGTCGACCAGGTGGATCCCCGCCGGTCCCGCTTCACGCAGCTCCACCCAGACCGGGGATGCGATCAGGTGCGTGTGCGTTCGGGAGAGCTTCTCGCGGATCCGCTCGATAGTGGCCGGACCGACCCCGCGCTCGTAGTAGCGGGCGGCGAGCATGGGAATGCGCTTCGGATCCCGGAGAAAGGCGCGCACGTCGGTCGCCGCCCAGGCCCGGTTCAGCGCGAGGCGGGTGCGGGCGCGGAGCTCGTCCGCCGTGGGGAGCCCCCTGCGGCGTCGGACGGCAAAGGCGAGCTCGCGTGCCCGCGCGTGGACCTCGATCCCCAGCACGAGGTCGAACGTGGTCAGGTGCCGCAGCGCGTACGCCCGCTTCGCGAGCGGGTCCGCATCCTGGCGCCAGCCCACCGATGCGGCGTGGTACCGGTAGAAGTAGCGTCGGCGGCAGAGCCGGAAGGTCTCGGCTCGCGTGTGCGACCAGGCTGGAGGCGTCTGCATTCGCCGGTGCTCCGAGATGGGGGGTGTCTCGGAACAGGGACGGACGCGCGGCACGGGGGGCGAACCACGCCAGGGGGACGGACGCCCTCTCAGGGGTATGGGTGGAGCGTGGGGCGGGAGGGGAATCGTGGCTGAGCAAAGCTGGCCGGAGGATGCGCTCGGTTCGGTGTTGCGGGAGCTGCGGGAGCAGAGGGGCCTGACCCAGATCGATCTCGCCGCGCGGGCCAAGATCCACCGGAACTACGTCGGGCAGCTGGAGCGTGGGGAGAAGAGCCCCACCGTTCACAGCCTGGGTCGACTCCTCCGGGCACTCGGCGTGTCCTGGGCGGAGTTCGGCGCGGCGCTCGACGCCAGGTAGCGCTCGCTCCTTGCAGCAGGGCCAGGA
>DASYWD010000546.1 GCA_035936415.1 Longimicrobiaceae bacterium | reverse complement strand
GCCCCGGCCCGCCCCGTGGTGCTGCAGTCGGCGCCGGACGGCGACACCCTGGCGGTTCTCCCGGGGGGCGCGCGCGTGCAGGCGCTCGGGCGCCAGGGGGAGTGGACCCGCGTGCGGGTGGAGGGATGGACCCGCTCCCCGGTGGCCGGCGCGGAGGCGGCGCCCACGACCCTCGCTCCCTCGGTCCTCCGCGCGGAGCCGGAGGCGCACCGCGGCGAGCGCGTGGAGTGGTCCGCGCGCTTCATCGCCCTGCAGCGCGCCGACGAGGTCCGCACGGACTTCGCCCCCGGCGAGCTGTACGTGCTGGCCCGCGAGCCGAACGGCGAGGCCGGCTTCGTCTACATCGCCGTCTCGCCCGAGCAGGCGCTCGCCGTGCGCCGGCTGCTCCCCCTGCAGCGGTTCACCTTCGTGGGACGCGTCCGGACCGGTGCGTCCCCCATGATGGGCCACCCCGTCCTGGAGCTGGTGGAGCTCCGCTCCTGACCGGTTCGCGCCGTCCTTCCGTTTCACCGCCGTTCCCAAACGCAGGAGCCGAAATGCCCCGTTCGCGCCCCGGTCTCGCCGCGTCCGTCACCGCCGCGCTCGCGCTCGGCACCGCCCTGGGCCTCGCCGCCCCCGGCACCGTCGCCTCCGCCTCCCCGACCTCTCCTTCCGCGGACTCGCTGCGCGGGGACCTTCCCGCCGCGCGGCTGGCCCGGAGCATGTTCGGGCTGAGCGGGGCTCTCCGGGTGGCGATCGTCGACCCCGCGCAGCCGCTGGAGCTGCCGCTGGTGTGGGACGGCGCCGCTCCTGCGCCGGTCGCGTACGAGTGGAGCCCGCTCCCCGGGACGCGCCCGGCGCGCGGGGAGGGGCTCCTGGGCGCGCCGGTGGGCTCGGGCCCGCGACTCCTGGGGACCCCGGTGAGCGCCGCCGGACCGGCGGGCGAGCCGTTCGCCGGGGGCGCCCTGAGCGCTCCTGCGGGATCGGGCGCCTGGCGCCTCCATCTTCGCGGGGAGGGGTGGAGCCAGGAGGTCGGGGACCTCACGGTGCTCACGCGAGTTCCCTTCGCGGCGAAGCGGGGCGGGTTCGTGAACGGCTACCACATGGGGAGCTGGCACACGGAGGGGAGCGACCGGGACGACCGCTACGCACCGCCCGCGGGGTTCATCGAGGTCACTCCGGAGAACCAGGACCTCCAGGTATCGGAGCACTTCCGGCTGCGGAACTTCCTCACCAAGAACCAGTTCTCCGTCTGGCCCAAGTACGTTGCTCTGGACCTTCGGCTGATCGACAAGCTGGAGCTGGTGATGCAGGAGCTGCGCGCCATGGGGATCCGCGCGGACCACATGGCCGTCATGAGCGGCTTCCGCACCCCCGCCTACAACGGCCCGGGCGAGGGGGGGCGCGCGAAGCTCTCCCGCCACACCTACGGGGACGCCGCGGACGTCTGGGTGGACAGCGACCAGGACAACTACATCGACGACCTGAACCAGGACGGCCGCCGCGACGTGCGCGACGCCGAGGTCATGCTGCGCGCCGTCGACCGGGTGGAGGCGAAGTACCCGGAGCTGGTCGGCGGGGCGGGGGTGTACCTGGACAACGGCGCCCGCGGACCGTTCATCCACATCGACGTACGGGGTTCGCGGTCGCGCTGGTAGCGGGAGTCTGAGCCTCTGGTGCTACGGGGAGACATGAGTCATCCCGGAGATTGAGGTCCGGGAGTTGAAGCAACAAACCCTCCGATGGGTCACATCCATCGGAGGGTTTGCTGTATGAAGACGATCGCCTCGGAGCATTGCAGCGCGTCGGCTCTCGCCTCCACACTCT
>DASYWD010000545.1 GCA_035936415.1 Longimicrobiaceae bacterium | reverse complement strand
GGCCAGCTCGGCCTCCTCCTCGGCGCGCACGACCTGCTGCCCGGCCCGACGCCGCTCCTCCTCGGTCATCCGGGCGAGGCGCTCCTGCTCGGCGCGGGCCCGCTCCGCTGCGAGGCGCTCCTCCTCGAGCCGCCTTCGCTCCGCCTCCGCCCGCTCGCGCTCGACCGCAATCCGCGCGGCCTCCCCGGATCGCGCGTCGCCCCCGATTCCCGCACGGCGGTTGTAGGTGGCCCGCCCTCTCGGTTGAAAGCGCACGCCGAGCTCGAGCACGTTGTGCGCGATGTTGCTCGCGACGGTGCGGCGCGCTTCGCCCGTCACGGCAAGCACTCCGCTCTCGTCGAGCGAGAGCGCGGCCCCCCCACCGAAGGAGACTCCCGCGTAAAAGCCCTCCAGCAGGTCGCGCACCCGGGGTTCAGCCACGTCCGCGGACACCCGATGGCCGGTCAGCGCCCCCAGGACGTAGGGCGAAAGCCGCTGCCTGCCGAACAGATCGAGTCGTAGACCCAGCCGGCCCCCGGTAGCCGTGTAGCTTCCCGGGTCCTCCGCGGCGTCGGAGTCGCGGTTCACGGCGAAGTAGTGGAAGCCCGCGATCGTCCGTAGAGAACCGATTCCCACGGATCCGAGGTCGAGATCGACCGCGGCGCTCAGGCCCGGATCCGCGTCCTTCGGCGAGGCCACCCCGATGCGGGCCTCGATTCCGCCGAAGGACGGGAATGGCTGCGCCACGAGGAGAGTCGGGGCAGCGACAAGCAGTGAATACACGGCGACACCGAGCCACGTCGATCGAGCGCTCAAGGGCACCTCCGTTCTGAGGCTGCGGCCGTACTGACCGGAAGTAGAACGCCGACGCAAGAATCGGCGCCCCGCCGTGGGACGAGTGCTGCGCGACTCAGGGTGACGGGGCTGATCGTCGACCGTCCCGATCGTGACAGTGCAGCAGCGCCAGCGCAGCCCGAAAGCACGGCGCCCCCGTGTGGCTCCTCGGCCACACGGGGGCGCCTGGTCGGAGGCTCCCCGGAGCCTCCGTCCCGCTTCAGCCCGCGTCCGCGGCCGCTGCGGGCGGCGAATCGCTCCACTCCGCCGCGGGAGCCGCCGCATCGCCCGCGCCGGGCGAGAAGATGCTCCCCGGCACGACACGCCGCCCGCGCAGGAGCGAGAGCGTGAAGGTGGAGCCCTTCCCTTCCTCGCTCCGCACCGTGAGGTCGCCCTGCATCGCCTGGGCGAGCTCGCGGCTGATCGCCAGTCCCAGCCCCACGCCCTGCTGCTTCCCCGAGCACTCCCGCCCCACCTGCACGAAGGGGTCGAAGATCGCCTCCAGCTTCTCCGCGGGGATCCCGCGGCCGGTGTCGGTCACGTGGATGCGCACGCGCTCCTCGTCCGCGTCGCAGTGCACCTGGACGTGCCCCTTCGCCTCGGTGAACTTGATGGCGTTCGTCACCAGGTTGATGAGCACCTGGTCGATCCGGTCCCGGTCGCCCCGCAGGCGCAGCCCCGGCTCGCACGGGTCGCACGCGTAGTGCAGCTCCTTGGCCCTCACCAGCGGGGAGATCACGTCCTCCACCCCCGCGAGGACCTGGGCCACCGGGAGGTCCGCCACCCTCACCTCCAGCCGTCCCGCCTCCAGCTTGGCGAAGTTCAGGACGTCGTTGATCAGCGAGAGCAGGTATTCGTGGTTCCGCTGGATGCGGCCGAGCGCCTTCTGCTGGGCCTCGCTGACCGGCCCGTGGATCCCCAGCGCGATCAGGTCCGTGTACCCGGCGATCGCGTTCAGCGGAGTCCGCAGCTCATGGCTCATGGTGGCCAGGAAGTCGCTCTTGGCCTGGTTCGCCTCCACCGCCTCCGCCGTACGGTCCTGCAGCGCCGCGTTGGCCGTGAGCAGCTCGTCGTTCGAGGCCTCCAGCTCGGCGGAGACCTCCTCGAGGTGCGTGCGCTGGATCATCAGCTCCTCGTTCGCCGCTTCCAGCTCCGAGAGCGTCTCCTGCAGGTGCGCCGACTGGCTCTGCAGCTCCTCCGCCTGCAGCTCCAGCTCCATGGCCTGGTCGGTGACGTCGCGGTTCCTCTGCTCCAGCTCGTCGTTCATCCGCTCCAGCTCGCCCGCGTACCCGGAGAGGAGCCGGTCCGTGAGCAGCGCCACGCCGATCACCAGCCCCGCGCCGCCGAAGAGGATCCAGAGCACCCCCCGCGCGCGGCGCTCCTCCTGCGCGTCGCGCTCCGCCAGCACCCTCGCCTGCTCGGTGCGGAGCGAGTCCAGCATCCCGCGCACCTCGACCGACACCTCCCGGCCCTGCCCCGTCGCCACGAAGTCGCGCGCCGCCTCGAACCCGGCCGTACGGCGGATGGTGATGCCGGTCTCCAGGAGCGCCAGGCGCAGGTCGAGCAGGGAGCCGAGCTCGGTGAGCCGCGGGTCGTCGGCGCCCATCGCGCCGCGGAGCGAGGCGAAGCTCGACCAGACGTCGCGCGCGGCCCCGAGGTACGGCTGCAGCTCGTCCTCGTCGGCGGCCACCAGGAAGCCGCGCTGGCCCGCCTCCGCGTCCACCAGCCGCACCTGGAGCTGGTTCAGGAGCGCGACGGTGCCCTGCGTCTGCCGCACCAGCTCGGCGCTGTGGCGCCGGCGCTGGATGGCGTCGTGCAGGAGCAGGGCGAACGCCACCACGACCAGGGGTGGGAGGAGCAGCGGGGTGAGACGCCGCCAGCGAGAAAGCGTTGGACGCTGCATGTGGCCGCCGGGGGAGAGGGCCGGAAGGAGGCCCGTGAGTGCTGGGCCATCCACAATATAGCGAGATCCGGGGCGGAGAAACACCCCCTGCTGCCGCACAAGGTGTCCGATACCACCCGGACCGGTTTCCGAGCGCCTGCGGAGCCGTGAAGCCGCCCGGCGGGCCGCTAGGCGAGGAGCGCCTCCGCCAGACGGGGCAGGACGGTTCCGAGCCGCCCCTCCACCTTCGCGGCCGCCGCCTCGTCGGCGCGGGTGGGGCCGAGGTTGACGATGCCGATCGGCACGCCCTCGTCCCGGGCCCGGTAGATGAACCGCCGGCCGGAGTACACCGTCAGCGACGAGCCCGCCACGAGCAGCGCGTCGGCTTCCTCGAACAGGCGCCAGGCCTGCTGCACCCGTCCCGCCGGGACGTTCTCCCCGAAGAAGACCACGTCCGGCTTCATGACGCCGCCGCACGAAGCGCAGGCGGGCACGCGGAAGCTCTCCAGCGCCCAGGAAGGGAGCTCCGCGTCCCCGTCCGGGGCCGCCTCGACCCCGTCGCCCGTCCGCCGGTTCAGCCGCTCCGTCCACTCCGCGTTCGATCCCAGCAGCCGCTCCTGGAAGTCGTCCCGCCCCACGCCCCCTCCGCAGTCCAGGCACCGCACCGACGCCAGCGAGCCGTGCAGCTCCACCACCCGCCGGCTCCCCGCGGCGTGGTGCAGCCCGTCCACGTTCTGGGTGATGACGCCCCGGACGACGCCGCCCTCCTCCAGGCGGGCCAGGGCCTGGTGCGCCGCGTTGGGCCGCGCGGCCGAGAAGCGGGGCCATCCCACCGTGCTCCGCGCCCAGTACCGGACCCGCGCGGCTTCGCTCCGCACGAACTCCTGGTACTGGATCGGCGTCCGGGGCCGGAGCGACGCCTCCGGCCCGCGGTAGTCGGGGATGCCGGACTCCGTGCTGCACCCCGCCCCGGCCAGCACCACGACGCGCCGGCCGCGGAGCAGGTCGAGCAGGGCCGGCAGGGCTTCCAGGCCGGGAGGGGAAGTGATCGTGGTCATCGGGTTCCGGAATCTGCGCCCGCGGCTGGCGGAGCGGTGCCGGCGCACGCACGGCCGTGCACCCGTGCCCGCCAGGGTCGACGGTCCCTGGTACGCCCCGTCTCCATGTGGGGTCCCCGGATGAGCCCTATCCGCCGGCTCTGCCGCGCCGTCCCGGTGGAACGTTCACCCGCTCGCGTCCGGGCGTGGGCTTCGCCCCTTCCACGATGGCGCAGACCCTCCCGCCACGTTCCGCGTCGCGGAGCTTCGGCGCGTTCTCGACCAGGTCCGCCAGCTGGCGCCGGAAGGCCGTCAGCTGCTCCAGGCGGCGGTCGACCTCCGCGAGCCTCTCCGCGAGCGCGGCCTGCACCCGGCCGCACGGGCTCTCGCCGATCTCGGCCAGCTCCAGCGTCTCCCTGATGTCGGCCAGCGAAAGGCCGAGCGCCTGCGCCCGGCGGATGAAGCGGAGCCGCTCCATCAGGTCGGGCGGGAAGAGGCGGTAGCCTGCACCGGACCGGGGGGGCGCCGGGATCAGCCCCTCGCGCTCGTAGTAGTGGAGCGTCTGGACCCCGACGCCGAGCTCGGCGGCCGCCTCCCCCGCGCGAAAGTGCTCCTGCCCGCCCTGCGTCGGTTGCGTCACCGCATCCTCCTCGTCTCCAGGTTTCAGCGGAAGCCCATCTCCTCGAGCTGCTGCCGGAGCGCGTCCTCGGTGGTCTCGTCGGGACGGTAGGCCACCCGCACTTCCTTTCGCGCCGCATCCGCCGCCACGAACCGGACCCCCCTGGCCCTGGACAGCTTGCGGTCGATCTTTCTCGCGCAGCTGTCGCAGTGCATCCGCCGCGCGGGGATCACCGCCTCCACCACCGCCTCCTCGGCCGCCTCCGGGACCTCCAGCCGGAGCCGAAGGAGCGAGAGGGTGGAGAGGAGCACCGCGAGGATGGAGGCCGTCATAATCGCGATCGCCACGGGGGCGGTGATCCAGCCCGCGATGGCGAGTGTGATCCCGATCACGTTGGCCGCCACCGCGATGCCGATGTTCTGCTTCATCTTCCGGTGCGAGGCGCGCCCGAGCAGGATCGCGGAGACCACCTTCTCCATCCGGTCGCTCACCAGCACCACGCCCGCGGACTCCATCGCCACGTCGGTTCCGGCGCCCAGCGCGATCCCCACGTCGGACTGGACGAGCGCGGGCGCGTCGTTGATCCCGTCGCCCACCATCGCCACGGTGCGGCCCTCCGCCTGGAGGCGCTCGATCGCCTCCACCTTCTGCTCGGGCAGGAGCTCCGCCCGCACCTCGTCGATGCCCACCTGCCGCGCGATCGCCTCCGCCACGGGGCGGTTGTCGCCCGTGAGGAGCACCGACCGGATCCCGAGCTCTCGCAGGCGGCGGATCGCCCGCTCCGTTCCGGGGCGCGGCACGTCCTGGAGCGCCACCGCCCCGATCATCTCCCCGTCGGCCGCCGCGTAGACGACGGTGTGCCCCTCGGCTTCCAGGCGGGCCGCGTGGTCCGCGCCCTCGCCTCCGGGGCTCACCCCCTCGGCGGCGAGGAAGCTCCGGCGCCCCACCAGCACCCTGCGGCCGTCCACCGTCGCCTGCACGCCCCTCCCCGGCACGGCGCGGAAGTCGGCCGAGGCCGGGAAGCGCACCTCCCGCATCACCGCGTAGCGCAGGATGGCGCCCGCCAGCGGGTGCTCGCTCCGCTTCTCCGCCGCGGCGACGGTCGCCAGCACCTCGTCCGCGGAGCCGCGCACCGCGATCACCTCCCGCACGGTGGGCCGCCCGTACGTCAGCGTTCCCGTCTTGTCGAAGGCGACCGTGTCCACCTCCGCCAGCGACTGGAAGAACTCCCCGGCGCGGACGAGCAGGCCCCGGGCGATGCCGTGCCCGCCGCCGATCGCCAGCACCATGGGCGTGGTGATGCCGAGCGCGCAGGGGTACCCCATGATCAGCGTGGTGAGGCCGATCAGGACGGCCGTGGAGACCTCGCCCGAATGGAGGAGCCAGCCGGCCGCCGCGAGTGCGGCCACGGCGAAGACCACCGGCCCGTAGTAGTTCATGAGCCGGTCCATGAGGAGCTGGATCGGGGGCTTCTTCTCCTCGATGTGCCGCATCAGGCGCACGACCTGGGCGATGTAGCTCTCCGACGCGGGCCGGAGCACCTCGACGCGGAGGAAGCCGTCGAGGTTGATCGTGCCGCCCACCACTTCTTCGCCCACCTCCCGGTAGACCGGAGCGCTCTCGCCCGTCACCGTGGAGAGGTCGAGGCTGGAGGCGCCCTCGCGGACCACCCCGTCCAGCGGCACGCGCTCACCCGGGCGAACCAGGACCGCCTCGCCGGGCTGCACCTCTTCGACCGGCACCTCGACCTCGCGGCCGCCGCGCACCACGCGCGCACGCTCCGCCTGGAGCGCCAGCAGGCGCCGCACCGACTCCGCCGCCGCCTTCCGCGTCCCCAGCTTGAAGTAGCCGAAGAAGAGGTGGAGGGCCATCAGCCAGATCGCCACCGGGAAGAAGTTCGGCCACCCGGCGGGCGCGAAGAGGTGGGCCACCCCGATGCCGAAGGCGCCCCATGCGCCGGCCGAGAGGAGCACGTTCGCGTTGACCACGCGCTGCCCGACGGCCATCAGGGTCTTCCTCAGGATCGGGTACCCGACCCAGAGCAGGACCACGGCCGCCACCAGGCCGCTCACCACCGCCCGGACGCGCCCCGGTGCGCCGAAGAGGTCGAGCGGGTCGAAGAGCAGGTCGGCCACGGCGAGCCCCATGGCCAGGAAGCCGCGCCGCTTGATGGTCGAGAAGATCGCCTCGTCCGTGCTGACCTGCTGGGCCTCGGTCGCCACGACCGTGTAGCCCAGCTCCTCGACCTTCTTCGCCACCTGGTCCTGCGCCACGCGCGCGGGATCCCCCTCCACCAGGATGATCCCGTGCACGAGGTTCACCTGCACGTTCTTCACGCCGTCGAGCCGCTTCAGCGCCTTCTCGACCGACATGGTGCAGAACGAGCACATCATCCCGCTCGCCTTCACCTGGATCAGCTTGTTCGCCATCGTCGCCTCCGCGTCGTCGCGGGTCCGATGCGGACCCGCACGCCTGCACGATAGCGCCTGTAGTCGGATAGAGGGTCAAGAGGCGCCGAGCGATGGAGAGCGGGGCGGCTGCTCCAGGACGGATGCCCGGGTGTCGTGTTCCTCAGAACCAGAACGCCCGCGCGAGCCGGTCCCCGAATCCCTCCTCGGCCGCCCCCGAGCAGCCGGCCGGATCGGGCCGGGTGTTGTGCTCCCCGGCCGTGGAGGCGACCCGCGGGAACTGGGTGCGGGCGGCCTCTTCGGCCGTTTCCGGGCCGAAGCTGATCAGCAGCCGGTCCTGGTCGTCGATGACGAGGTTGCGGATGGACGGGACCTCCTCGCCGTTCAGGATGAACTTCAGCGTCCGCCCCGGGGCGGCGACGTACCGCGCACCCGTGTCGGTGAAGAGATGGTCGTCGCCCACGGTGATGCCCAGGTTCAGCAGCAGGTGGCCCCAGGTGGCGCCGCCGTCGTGCACGTGCACCACGTCGGGGTCGAGGTTGTGCAGGTGCACCCGGTCTTCCGGGTCGACCTTCGCCGGGTTCGCCTTGCACCGGACCACGTCCTCCATGTACCGCTCGTCCGCGAGGTCGAGCCGCTCCCCCTCCACGAACAGCGCCCAGTTCGCGTGGTAGTGCGTGACGGGCTGCGGCGGCAGGAACGCCAGCCGCACCAGGCCGAACAGGAGCACGCCGGCCACCGCACCCGCCACGAGCAGTCCGACCACGAAGCCGATCCGACGATTCACCTCTGCCTCCTTACATCTGCATGTTGCCCATCATCGAACGATGCATCTCCATCAGCCGGGTGATGCGGTCCCGGTGCTCGGGCATGAAGGATTCCAGCTCCGCGGCGCTCATCTCCGGGAGCCGCCTCAGGTCCTCCCGCAGCGCCTCGACCGTGGAGTTCCACGCCTGGTCGTTGGACATGTTCATGTCGCGCATCTCGCGGTTGAACTGCGCGATCATGTTTGCCACCAGCTGGCGGTGCTGGGGCAGGTTGGCCCGGATCTGCTCACCGCCCTGCCCCTCCATCTGCTGCATGTGGGCCTGCGTCTGCTCCATCATACCGCCGCCGCCCATCTGCATCCCCTCCATCCCCTGCATCCCTTCCATTCCCGGCATCCCGCCTGCGGGCTCCGCCACCACGACCGGGGCTTCCGCCTCGCGTGCATCCTCCCCTCCGCAGGCTGCCAGAATCCCGGCGAGGAGCAGCGTCGTCGGTCCATAGGTGTTCCGCATCATCCGTCCTCCGTGTTCAGGGAAAGGCGGGTGCCCCGGAAGAGACCGGGGCACCGATTCCATCAGTTCCTGCTCGCGACCAGATCCTCCGTCAGCACCGGAATCTCCTTCAGCGCGGGCGCGTCGGAGCCACGCCCCATTCGCTTCAGCTCCCACTCCTTCCACAGGGAGTAGACCGCCGGGATCACGATCAGCGTGAGGATTGTGGAGCTGATCATTCCGCCCACCATCGGGGCGGCGATCCGCTTCGCAACGTCCGCGCCCGCACCCGTGCCCCACATGAGGGGGAGAAGGCCGGCGATGGTGGCGACCACCGTCATCATCTTGGGCCGCACGCGCTCCACCGCGCCGTACTCCACCGCGGCGTTCACGTCCGTGCGGCCGCCCAGCCGACCACGCTCACGGCGCTCGTGGTAGGCCTGGTCCAGGTAGATCAGCATGACCACGCCGGTCTCCGCCGCCACGCCGGCCAGTGCAATGAAGCCGATCCCGGTGGCGACGCTCAGGTTGTAGTCCAGCAGCCACATCAGCCATACGCCGCCCACCAGCGCGAAGGGGAGCGAGAGCATCACCAGCGCGCTCTCGGCCACGCTGCCGAACTGGAAGAAGAGCAGCAGGAAGATGATCGCCAGCGTGATCGGCACGACGATCATCAGCTTCCGGTTGGCTCGCTCCATGGCCTCGAACTGTCCCGACCATTCCAGGCGGTATCCGGCAGGGAGGTCGAGCCTCTGCTCGAGGAGCTCTCTCGCCTCCGAGACGTAGCTGCCGATGTCGCGCCCCCGCACGTCGACGTAGACGATGTTGTTCAGGTACGCGTTCTCGCTCTTGATAAGCGGCGATCCCTGGACGATCCGGATGTTCGCCAGCTCGCCCAGCTCCACCTGCGCGCCTGAAGGAGTCGCAACCAGCGTGGAAGCGATCTTCTGGGGGTTGTCGCGCAGCTCCCGCGGATAGCGCACGAGCACGGAGTAGCGCTCGCGCCCCTCGATCACCTCCCCGGCGTACATGCCGCCCACCGCGCCCATCATCGCCATCTGTACGTCGTCGGCCGTCATCCCGTAGCGGGCCGCGGCCTGGCGATTCACGTCGACGTCGAGGTAGCGTCCCCCCATGGCGCGCTCGGCGAACACGGAGTTCGTCCCCTCGACCTGCGGCAGGATCCCCTCGATCTGCTTCCCGATCCTGTCGAGCGTGGTGAGATCGGGACCGAAGATCTTGATCCCCACCGGCGTCTTGATCCCGGTCGCCAGCATGTCGAGCCGGTTCTTGATCGGCATGGACCACATGTTCGCCACGCCCGGAGTCTTCACCTTCGCGTTCATCTCGGCCTGGATGGAGTCGAAGGTGACCCCCGGCCGCCACTCGTCCTCAGGCTTCAGGATGGCGATGGACTCGATCATCGACATCGGCGCCATGTCGGTCGCGGTCTCCGCCCGCCCGATCTTGCCCAGCACCATCTCCACCTCGGGGATGGATGCCATCGCGGCATCGCGCTGCTGCAGGATCTGCTTCGCCTGCGCGGTGCCCACCCCGGGGAACATGCTGGGCATGTCCATGATGCTCCCCTCGTTCAGCGGCGGCATGAACTCGCTCCCCAGTTGCTTCCAGGGCACGATCGTGATCGCCAGCACCGCCCCGGCGGCCCCGATGACCGGCCAGCGGCGCCGGAGAACGAACCGGATGACCGGCCGGTAGACCCGGATCAGGAAGCGGTTGACCGGATTCTTCTCTTCGGGCTTCACTCCGCCCTTGATGAAGAGCCCCATCAGCACCGGGACGAGCGTGATGGAGAGGAGCGCCGCCGACGCCATCGCCAGGGTCTTCGTCCACGCCAGCGGCTTGAAGAGCCGCCCCTCCTGCGCTTCCAGCGCGAACACCGGCAGGAAGCTGAGCGTAATGATCAGCAACGAGGTGAACAGCGCCGGGCCCACCTCCTTGGAAGAATCCACGACCAGTTCCCAGTGCCCCCTGGGGCGCCCCTCCCGGTCGTTGCGCTCCATGTGCTTGTGGAGGTTCTCCACCATCACCAGCGCGGCGTCGATCATCGCGCCGATGGCGATGGCGATCCCGCCGAGGGACATGATGTTTGCTCCGATGCCCAGATACCGCATGGCGAGGAACGCCATCAGGACGCCGATCGGAAGCGTCACGATCGCGACCAGCGCGCTACGGGCGTGGAGCAGGAAGACCAGCGTGACGAGGGCGACGATGATCGCCTCCTGGACCAGCTTCTCGCGCAGGTTGTGGATGGCCCGCGTGATCAGCCCCGATCGGTCGTAGCCGGTCACGAAGGTGACGCCCGGTGGGAGCGCCCCCTCCAGCTCCGCCATCTTCGCCTTCACGCCCTCGATCACGTCCAGCGGGTTCTCGCTGTAGCGCATGACGACCCAGCCGGTGACGATCTCGCCCCGTCCGTTCAGGTCGGCGATTCCGCGGCGGATTTCAGGGCCCAGATGAACCCGCCCGACGTCGCCCACGGTGATCGGCACGCCGCCCGGGCCGACGCCCAGGGAGACCGCGCGGATGTCCTCCATCGAGTCGAACCGTCCGCGGCCCCGCACGACGTACTCGCTGCCGCCCATCTCGAGGACCCGACCGCCCACGTCCGCATTGGACTCCCGCACGGCCTGGATCACCCTCGCCATCGGGATGTCGTAGGCGAGCAGCCGGGCCGGATCGACCTCGATCTGGTACTGCTTCTCGAACCCGCCGAGACTCGCGATCTCCGCCACCCCTTCCACCGAGGTGAGGGCGGGCTTCACGACCCAGTCCTGCAGGCTCCTCAACTCGGCCAGGTTCCGCTTTCCCGTGGTGTCGGCCAGGATGTACTGCATCACCCACCCCACGCCGGTCGCGTCGGGGCCGAGCATGGTCATGGCGCCCTCGGGCAGCCGGTCCTGCACACCGTTCAGGTACTCCAGCACGCGGCTGCGCGCCCAGTACAGGTCCACGTCGTCCTCGAAGACGACGAAGACGCCGGACCGCCCGAACTGGCTCATCCCCCGGACGAACTTGGTCCCGGGAACCTTGAGCATCTCCGTCGAAAGAGGATATGTGACCTGGTCCTCCACCAGCTCCGGCGCCTGTCCCGGCCACTCGGTCATGATGATGACCTGGACGTCGCTCAGGTCCGGCACGGCATCGACGGGCGTCCGCAGCATTGCCCAGGTGCCGGCCAGCGTGACCGCAACGGTTGCGATCAGAACCAGGAGCCGGTTCTTCACCGACCACTCGATCACGGCTTTCAGCATGGCTCAGCGCTCCTTCCGGGGCATCTTCATCCCCTTCATGTCGGCGCCCTTCATCTCCATGCCCTGCATCGAGCCACCGGACATGTCCATCCCGCCCATGTCCATTCCCTCCATGCCGCCCATGTCCATTCCCTCGCCCATCATCCCCATCATGGACTTCATCACCTCCGCCATGTTGGACTCGGAGTCGAGGATGTACTGTGCGGAGGTGACCACCCGCTGGCCCGGCTCCACGCCGGCCAGGATCTCCGTCTGGTCTCCCGCGATCCGTCCGACCTCGACCTCGTGCGGCATGATCTTGCCGCGCCCCATGTCGACGAACACGACCGCCCGCTCCCCGGTGTGGACCACGGCAGAGGTAGGAACCGTGAGCGCGGTGCGCGACGGCGAGGAGATGCGGACGGTGGCGTACATCCCCGGCTTGATCCGCCCTTCCGGGTTGGGGATCGCGATCCGGGCCTTGAGCGTCCGAGCCTCGCTCTCCAGCGTGGGGTAGATGTACTCCACCGTCCCGCGGAGCGGCCGGCCGGGGAAGGAACCGAGCTCCACCGTGGCCTGGGACCCCTCGCGAACGTTGCCGGCATCCCGCTCCCGGAGCTCCGCCTCGACCCACACGTTCGACAGGTCGGCGATCGTGTACAGGCTCTGACCCGCCTGCACGGCCTGGCCGCGGACGACGGGCTTCTCGATGACGACGCCCGAGACGGGCGCGTGCAGCGTCAGGGTGCGGCGGACCTTGCCGGTCCGCAGGATCTGCCGGATCTGGGCGTCCGAGATGTCCCAGAGGCGCAGTCGCCGGATCGCGGCTTCGGCCAGGTTGGAACGGCCCGCGGAGACACCGGGCACGGAACTCTCGCCGAGGCTCGCGTCCAGCCTCGCTGCGAGGAGCACCTCCTCCTGCGCCGCGACCAGCTCGGGCGAATAGATCTCCACCAGCGGCTGCCCGGCCCGGACCGGCTTGCCCGTGAAGTCCACGTACAGGCGCTCCACGAAGCCGCTGAACTTGGGGGCGACCTGGGCGAGGCGGGTCTCGTCGAAGTTGACGATCCCGACCGTGCGGATCTCGTTGCCCAGCGTCCGCTCCTCCACGAAGCCGAACGTGATCCCGAACTGCCGGATCTGGTCGGCCGTCAGGTGAACGGAGCCGTCCATGGACATGTTCATCCCGCCCATGTCCATGCCTTCCATCCCCGCCATCCCCGCCATCTCTCCCTTCCCGGTCCGCTCCTCCGCCTTCGCGTCCGAGCGGTCGCCGAAGAGCGTGAAGGCGCCGAAGGCGATCAGGAGGATGGAGGCGATCGTGACGACCAGCCCGAGAGGGCGCTTCGTCCAGGCGACGAAGCGGTTGCGCGTCTCAATCAGCGTCATTTCAGGATCTCCTCGCCGACGGTGCGCTCCAGCTCCGCCAGACGCTCGGCGAAGCGGGTCAGGGCGCCGTAGTAAGCGGTCTCGTAGCTGTAGAGCGTGGTCTGGTTTTCCAGCAGCGTCAGGAAATCCACCCGGCCCACCTGGAAGGAGGCCGTCGCCGACTCCAACGCGGCGCGTCCCTGCGGGATGATGGACTTCACGTAGAGCGCGAGCTGGGCCCGATCCCGTTCCATGTCGGCGTACGCGCTCGCAACGGCCGATCGGATCTCGTTCGCCCGCTCGTGGTGCTCGGCCTGGAGCGCCGACAGCTCGGCCTCGGCCTCCTTCGCCAGCAGATCCTGGCGCTGGGCTTTCCTGAGGGGGACCGGGATGGACACCATGGCCGAGACCACGTCGGAGGCGCCGCTGCGCTGCCCGTACTGGACCGAGACATCAAAGTCGGGCAGGTGCTCCTTGCGCGCCAGCTCCACCCGCGCGGCCTGCGCCTCGATCATCGCCTGGTGCGCGCGAATCGCGGGGTTCTGGCGGATCGCGGCCTCCTGGAGCTCCGCGAGCGGCGGCAGGGGGGAGTTCGCCGCACGCGAGCCGAGCGCGGCCGAGGCGAAGCGGATGTCCTTCGCGTTGTCCGCGACCGCTGCCCGAGCGATGCGCTCGGGAATCGTGGCTTCCGGCACGGCCGCGTCACTCGGCCGGTCGAGGGCGGCATTCAGGCGGGCAAGGGCGGCCCGTCGGCGCTCGGTCAGGTCGACCGCCTCCTCGGCGAGCCGGGCGGCCTCTACGCGCGCCTTCAGCACGTCCGTCTGGTTTCCCACCCCCACGCCGTAGCGGGACTCCGTGACCCGGGTGAAGTTGGCCAGGAGCTTCTCGTTGCGCCCGACGATCTCCAGCGCCCGATCCACGAACGCGAGATCCGCGTAGGCGTCGGTCACCTCCTGCCGGACGGCCCACCTCGCCGCCTCGAGACGCGCCTCGGCGGCCGCGAGCTCGAGCTCGGAGACGCGACGCCGTAGCCTCAGCTTACCGGGGTAGGGGATCGTCTGGCCGACCCCGACCGTGGCCATGGTCATGGAAGTCATGTCCTCCCGATCGCGCCCGCTGATCGGGACGTTCATCACGCCCACGCCCAGCATCGGGTCGGGGAGCGCACCCGCGGGGCGGACGGCGGCCTGGGCCGCTTCCACCCGGTCGCGGGCAGCGCGGATCGAGGGGTGAACCGAGAGGGCGTGCGAGATCAGCCCTTCCAGGCTCTGCGGGGCACCCGCGGCCGGAGGCGGCGAGCTCGCGGTGGTGGACTGCGCGTACGCACCGCCGACGCTCGCAAGCAGCGCGAAGAGGGCGGGCAGAAATACGCGTGCAAGCGCTGGGGCTGCCGGGCGGGCATGCCGCGGATGCTCCACCGCGGACGGAGCGGAAGAAGTCGAGATCATGGTTCCTTGGGTGTGTCCAATGGCATGCGCTCGCTCGGCCGAGCCGAAGCGTGTACGCATGTCCCGATGGTCCGGGCCCGGGAAGAGCGCAGGATCAGCGGATCACAAAACGATTGTCTTGTGTTGGACTACGCCCGCGGAGGGGGAAGCTCCGGAGGGGAGGTGCGGGTGTGCGGAACCTGAGAGGACGCCACCGCCGGGGACTGGAGGGGCGCCGGGAGGTGGAGCGCGACCGCATACGGAGGCGCAGAGACCGCCAGCACGCACGAGGACGCGGACGGGCACTGTCCAGGCATCCCCGGCATGTCGCAGGGGGCCTGGTCCGGGCAGGGGGCCTCGTCCGAGGCCTTGGATCCGGCGTCGACCGCCGCCGCGCTCGCGGAGACTTCGGACGCCATCTCCATCATGCCCATGCCGGACATGTCGCCCGATGGCTCGAGCGCACGCGCGAGCCCGCCCACCACCATGAGGTGGAGGACGAAGAAGCTCGCGAAGAGCGCAGCGATCGGACGAGAGCGTTTCATTCTACGCTTGAATACCCGCAAGCGGCTCGAAGTTGCCCGAGCTCCACAGACTTGTCCCGTGGTGTCGGCGATGGGCGAGTACACTCCACCTTCCGGTCAAGCAGGACGAGCCGCGGGGCGAGCCTCGGGTCCCGGTGGGTGCGCGACGTTTTCCGCGAGATGACCAAGCAATTCCCGAGCCGCATCTGCTCGGAGATCCGAGACCCGAGCTCCGCCGGCGGGACGTAGTGGTCACCCCGCCGGGGAGTCGGCCGGACGGTTCTGCCTAAGCAGCCTCGTCCGGGAACGGCTCGTCCTGGCTTTCCTGCCACTGGAACTGCCGCTGCTCCTCTGTCCAGAGCGTCTTCAGGTACGTGATCACGGCCCGGATCTCCGTCGGGGAGAGGATGCCCTGGAACGCGGGCATCGTGAGCCGATCGGTCCGATTGAACGGGTCTCGCCAGCCCTGGAGCACGATGTGATAGAGCATCCGGTCGGAGTGCTTCCACGTGTGCCCCACCGGGTCGTGCGGGGGAGCCGGCAGCTCGCCGAGGGCGTCGGGCGTCTCCCAGTTCGGCTGACCCTCTCCCACCGGGCCATGACAGGACGCGCAGTACTGCTGGTAGACATGGCGCCCGAGCGCGACGACCTCCGGGTCCGGGGGGGGTGGGCCGTCCCGGCCCCGCCCACAGGCGGAGAGCAGGAGGGACACCCCCGTGAGACCGGCGACCGTCGACTTACGCACGGAGACGCTCCCAGCTGCTCCCCTGGTCTGCGCTCCGGAGAACCGCACCCTCCCGGTCGGCCGCGTACAGCGTCCCGGCCGCATCGACGGCGAGCGCCGGGAGGATCGGCTCCGCGGAAACGCGCTCCCAGCTCTCGCCGCCATCGGTGCTCCGGAAGAGACCCTCGACCGTGCTCGCATAAACGCGCTTCGGCTGCGTCGGATCGTAGGCTACGTCGAAGATCTCACCCTCCGGGAGCTCTCCCGTGGGCCTCCAGCCGCAGAAGCAATCCATCGAACGCCGTACGCCCTCGGGCGTCGCCGCGAAGAGCCAGCCCGACTGCATGCTGCCCTCCATGTCCGAGTGGAGGAACTGCAGGATCGGAGCGCCGGGGCCACTATCCATGCGCGTCCACGTCTCGCCCGCGTCCTCGCTCCGGTAGATTCCCTCGTCAGCGAAGGAAGCGTACAGCGTCCTGGGCTGGTCCGCGTGCACCGCGAAGGCCCCGACGTCCCGGCTGGGAAGCTCACCGCTACGGGGGATCCACGTCTTCCCGCCATCGGTGCTCTGAAGCACTCCCACGCCGGGGCCCGCGGCGTAGAGCACCCGCCCGGAATCGGCAGCGGCCACCGCGGAGAGCCGGCCCTGCCGCACGGAGGCCGGCAGCGGGATGGGCTTCCACGTCGCTCCGCCATCCGCGCTCGCATAGAGCGCCTGTGGATATGCCTTGAGCAGGCGCCCGCCCGCGGCGTCGTATTCGAGCGCCGCGATCTCCCCCTGCGGCGCTCCCTCCGGGAGTACGCCCGCCTCGCCGGCGTCGCCGCCACACGCGGCGAGGCCACCGAGGAGGAGCGCCGAGGCTCCGAAATTCCGCAGATGGGCCCGAATCCGATTCTTCATGCCGATCTCGTCGTCGCTGGATAGTGAACGCCCGGGATCTTCATCCGCTCATCGCGTGGCGTAGACTCGCGAGCCACCCCCCTGCTCGATCGCGAAGATCTCATAGGGCGCGCGGTTCGGACCCGCTGCCGGCATCCCCTCCACACCCGCCGGCATGCCGGGCACCGCCAGGCCGCGGATCGCGGGCTTCTCGGCGAGCAGCTGCCGGATCACATCCGCCGGGACGTGTCCCTCGAGCACGTAGCCGGCCACCTCGGCCGTGTGGCAGGACGCGAGGTCCACGGTGACCCCGTGCTGCTTCTTCACGGCATTCAGGTCCGCCCCTTCCTTCATCTCCACGCGGAAGCCGCTCTTCTGCAGGTGCTCCGCCCACTCGCCGCAGCACGCGCAGGTGGGGTTCTTGTACACCGTGATCACCGGGGCATCGGCGAGTGCGAGTGCGTTGGCGGAGTGCTCGGCCGCGAAGGCCGGCTCCGCGTGTCCGCGGTACAGGGTGCCGAAGACGGCAACCGCCACCAGCGCCACCAGCCCAAGGATCCACTTCGTCCGGTTCTTCATCGTGCGATCTCCATTTCGTTCATCTCCCGATGGGACCGGACCTCCGGAGAGGTCCGGCCGTGGCGTGATGGGGGTTAGCTACCGGAGCGCTCCTTGTGCATCCCGTTCATTCCCCCGCCCATCATCCCCTTAATCATCGGGCAGTCCTTCATGTCCATCCCACCCATCATCATCCCGTGCATCCCCATCATCCCGCCACCCAGCCTGGAGAGCTTCTCACGCTGCTCCGCGGTCAGGATCTGCTGCGTCTGGTGACGGGCGCGAAGCATCGCGACGCCCATCTCGGTGTGCATCTCACCCATGCGGCCGAAGGCGGCGCGGGCGGCGGCCTCGTCGAAGCGCTCCCCCTCGGTCGCCTTCGCGATCTCCTGATGGATGGCCTGCATCTGTCCCATCATCTGCATGTGCCCGGGATGAGCACTCTTCTGGAGCGCCTCCAGCCGCTGGACCTGATCGGCGGTGAGCCCCAGCTCCTGCTTGTGCTGGAGCGCGGCCGCGGGTCCCTGCTGCATGGACTTCATCATCGGACAGTCCTGCATCATCGACATCATCCCGCCCATCATCCCACCGTGGCGCCCCTGGGCGTAGACCACGCCGGCGACGGTGACGAGGAGTACGAACAGGCCGAACAGGATCGAGAAACGGCGTGTGGTCTTGGTCATTTTCGGTCTCCGAGTAGCGTTCTCCTGGCGCCCCGGGTCCCACGCATCAAGGCGTCAGGAATCCCCGAGGAGCCGTGACCACTCAGGGGCATTGGCCCCGAGCGAACTTCAGCGTCTGTGCTGGAGGTGCGTGCCGGGGAGACCCGGAACGCGAGGGATTACGCCCGGGGAGGGCGGAAGAACGCGGAGACCAGAAGCAGGTCGCGCGTCTGAGAGGCAGAAAGCGGAACAATCGCGCTCTCGGGCGAGAGCGCGGAGAAATCAGGGGCCTCGGCAGGAACCGTGGCCACGGTCGAGCAGGCACCCGAGGCCGCCGCGGGCGCCATCGGGCACTGCGGACCTTCCGGATGCGTGGGCTTGGTGTCCTCGGAACGATCCGCATCCGTCATCGGCGCCATCTCGACGCCACAGCCGTCCATCATGGAGGCGGCCGCCGAAACCATACCCGAATCCATGCCCGACGCGCACGTGGACGCCGACAGCGCCCCGGCTCCCGCAAGGGAGAGGGCGATGAGCGCAAAGAGCGCGGCGAAGACACGAATCCGGGTCATCATGAGGACAAATCTAACGGCGATCAGGCTCCGGTGGCAACCCTTCGATCATGAAGGATTTATGAAGGCCCCGTCGCCACAAGGGTTTGGCAAGCTTTATGCCCCATCTTTTAGAAGGCTTGATTCCGTACCGTGGTACGGGTGTTACACTGGACCGGAAGAGGGTGCATGGAGTCGCTGACCATCGGACAGGTCGCCGACGCGGCAGGGGTCGGGGTCGAGACGGTTCGCTTCTACCACCGAAAAGGGCTGGTCGAAGAGCCACCGAGGCAGGGCACGTCGCACCGCCGGTACCCGCCCGAAGCGGTGGCGCGCATCCGCTTCATCCGCGGAGCGCAGAACCTGGGGTTCAGCTTGAAGGAGATCGAGGACCTGATGAGCCTGCGCATCGCGCCGGGCGCGAGCAAGGCGGATGTTAAGGCCAGGGCGGAGGCGAAGGTCGCTGAGATCCAGCAGAAGATGGATGACCTGCAGCGGATGCGGGACACGCTCCTGAAGCTGATCGGCGCCTGTGAGGGCAGTGGATCGCTGGATGACTGCCCGATCCTGGACGCCTTCGACGAGGGCCCCACCTGAGCGGGGGGAAGACGGGCCGGAAGCACAACCACACACTTCTCGAGGAGAGACGACATGGCAGCAATCGAACTGGGTACCTACCTGAAGGGGACCGGAGCCGAGCGGTACCATGACTGCATCGAAGCGTGCGTGCAGTGCGTGATCGCATGCGAGGTCTGCGCGGAAGGGTGTCTTCGCTCGGAGGACGTGAAGGAGAGGCTCGACTGTATCCGCCTGTGCCGCGACACCACCGAGCTGTGCGTCTCGGCCGTGATCGTCCTGGCCCGCGGGAGCGAGAACGTGGCGGAGCTCTGCCGCGCGGTGGCGGAGACCTGCGAGCGGTGCGCCGCCGAGTGCGAGAAGTACGAGGGCGAGATGATGCGCCGCTGCGCCGAAGCCTGCCGCCGCTCGGCCGAAGAGTGCCGCCGAATCGCGGCGTAGCCCACTACACATGAATGAGGGAGCTACGCCATGGTGAGCGGACCGCTACGAGCTGTGCTCTGGGTGCTCGGAGGGCTGGCCGTCATCTGGCTCGTCGCGGGCCTGGCGATGCTCCCCTCGATGGGCCGGATGATGGAGGGCCGGATGATGGAGGGCGGGATGATGAGCGGGGGAATGATGATGGGGATGGGAGCCATGATGAGCATGATGGGGATGATGGCCGCCCAGTTCCTCGCCATGGTCGGGCTGCTGGGTGTCTTCGTCTACCTGGTCGTGGATTCGCTACGCCGCCGCCGCGCATGATTGACTCCGTCCGGAGAACTGGACCATGACCCTGGCGGAAATCCTGGTTACCATCGGCGGGATCATCCTCATCGCACTGATCCTCTGGTACTTCTTCTGGAGCGAGGGAGAGCGCGTGCGCGCCGTCGCCTCGGGAGAGGGCGTGCAGGAGATCGAGATACAGGTCAAGGGAGGCTATGACCCGGACCTGATCCTGGTGGAGGCCGGGCGACCCGTCCGTCTCGACTTCCACCGGAACGAGACCGCGGACTGCTCCGAAGAGATCGTCTTCGGTGACTTCGGGATCCGCAAGCGCCTCCCCGCCTTCCAGACCACGCCGGTCGAGTTCACCCCTGAGAGACCCGGGGAGTATGTCTTCACGTGCGGGATGGGTATGCTGCGCGGGAAGCTCCTGGTGGAGCCGGGTCGCGACGGGGCTTCCAGGGAGAGCTGAGCATGGTCGAGAACGGAGGGATCGGGACGGAGCCCACGGGCGCGGCGCCGGATGGGCAGTACCAGTCGGCGCGGATCACCGTGCCGGTGGCCGGGATGCACTGCGCGGCCTGCGCCAACCGCATCGAGCGCAACCTCCAGAAGGCCCCGGGGGTGCGGGAGGCGAACGTCGATTTCGCGACCGGCCGGGCCACGGTCGAGTATGAACCCGACAAGGCGGGCATCCGGGACGCTGTCCAGGTGATCCGGGAGGCCGGGTACGAGCCGGCCGAGGCGATCGAGGAGGAGGACCCGGAGCAGCGCGAGCGGATCACGCGGGTACGCGAGTACCGCGCGCTGCAGCGGAAGTTCTGGGTGAGCATGATCATCGGGATCATCGCGAGTGCGGCCATGGCGTTCAGCTCGATCACGGTGGTGCTCAACAGCCTCCGGCTGAAGGCGTTCAACCCCGCACGAGGCTGAGCGCATGGTAGGCGTGGGGAGGGAGCAGGCTCGCACGCTCGCCCGCAGCGCGGGCCCCGGGATCCTGAGGCTCCCGGAGGTGAACGTCGCGATCTTTGCGTTCCTGCTGAACTTCGTCTGGGAGTTCTGGCAGGTGCCCTTCTTCGAGGGAATGGCGGCTGCACCGCACTGGGATGCGGTGCAGTTCTGCACCGGCGCAACTCTCGGGGACGCCGGGATCGCACTCGTGGGATTCTGGGCCGTGGCGGCGGTCCGCTCGCGAGCCTGGATTCTCCGCCCGACCTCGGGCGAGGTGATCGCCTTCACGGCCGTGGGGGTGGCGATCACGTTGCCCCTCGAGTGGCTCGCGACGGAGGTGCTGCGCCGCTGGACCTACGCGGAGATCATGCCGACCCTCCCGCTCCTGGGAACTGGCCTCCTGCCGCTCCTCCAGTGGACGGTTCTGCCGCCGCTCATCGTCTGGTTCGTCCGCCGTCAGCTCACCTGAGCCTGGACGCTGGCGTGCGCGGAAACGCCCAGCTCCTTCGCCGCGCAGAGCCGTGAGATGCCGCGCGCGCCCGGCCCCCTCCGCCCCTACCGCCGGTTCCGCGAGGACCAGTGGATCGCCGCGATCCGCCATCCCTCGGGGGTGCGGACGAGCACCATCAGCTCGGCGCCCACGGAGTTGACGTCCCGCTCCCGGTAGCGGCCCTGGGTCACGCTGGTCGAGGTGGCCCACGCCGCGTCGCCCCGGACGGACACGTGGATCGGCCCGCGCTCCCGCGGCACCGCCCGCGCGAAGGCGATGTCGGCCGGGAGGTGGTGCGACCGGTACTCCGCGCGGGTCTCCATCCCGCCGCTCTCCAGGATCACCGCGTCCGGGGTGAGGAGCGCCAGGGCGGCCGCGCTGTCCCCGGCCGCCAGCGCCCGGTGGTAGCGGTCGACGGTCTCCGCGACCGCCGCCGAATCCTGCGCCGCGGCGACTCCCCGTGCCTCCGCGCCCCCGCCCGGCGCCTGCCACACCAGCGTCGCCCAGTGGGCGTCCCAGTCGGCCCCCGACCCGGGATCCGCCGGCACGATCTGGAGCGTCCGGACGTTCCACAGCCCTCCGCGGCCGAGCCGGACACGCGCGACGCCCTCGGCGTCGGTTTCGAGGGCCTGGTGGGGGGTCCCGGTCTGCTCGCGTCCCGGCTCGGGCGCGGCCTCCGCGTGCACGCGCGCGCCGGCGAGCGGCCGGCCGCGGTAGAGGAGCCGCACGGGGAGCGTCCCCCCGGCGCCGACCGAGGAGGGGTCCTGGAGAGGCACGAACTCCAGCGGGTGCCCGGCCACGCGATCGAACGCACGGGGGCCGTTTCGGCCCACCTCCACCAGCGTCTTCGCGTACTTGGCATAGCGGCGCGTCAGGCTGTCGGTCGCGGGCCGCCCCATCCGGTCCACCGTGGAGAGCGCCTCGGGCGCGCCTTCGAGCTCGACGTAGCGCCGGAAGCTCGCGACCGATTCCCGCAGGGACCGTGGATGGAGGCGAACCGCCACGACGCGCTGCCCTGCCCCCCTGGGCTGGTGCCGCAGGACGAGCGAGGTGCCGGAACGGGAGAGGTCGCGGATGCGCTCTTCCCCCGTCGCCCCGATCACCCGGGCGTCCGCCACGCGGTCGGCCGTGACCGCGGACTCGCTCGTGGGGAACTCGCTGCTGGTCTGGCCGTGCACACGGAGCTGTCCGCCGTCTGCCACCTGGAAGGCGTCGGGCACCAGCCAGAAGTCGTGTGCGGACAGGGTCCCCGCGGCGAGGACCAGGACGGCTGCAGCGGCGAGCCCCAGCGCGGCGCGGTGGCGAGTGGATACGGGTCGCATGCCGGGAGCTCTCCTGGATGAGGTGGATGGGGCGCTCGGGGAGCGGGCGCGCCTCCCGGGGCGCGATGGACGGACGAGCCCCGGCGCGGGACTCGCCCCGGCTCTCGTCCCGGTCAGGGCTCCTGGAGGATGATCCGCCGCACGCCCGGATCCGTCCATGCCTCGCGGAGCGCGGAGTCGTTCTGGATCCGCCGCTGCACGACCGGGTCCTGCACCAGCTCCTGGACCAGCGTCAGGAGCTTCTCCGTACCCTCGCCTGGAGGGACGGCCCCCGCGGCGCGGGGCTGCCCGTGCTCCGCGTGGGAGGCCGGGGCGCGGCTCTGTCCATGCGCTGCTCCGTGCGGCGCGGACGCGGCGGTCTGTCCGTGCCCCGCCGCATGCGATCCGGCCGGCCGACCCTGCGCATGCCCCGCATGGGCCGTTCCGGTGCGCTCCTGGCCGTGGGCCGCTGGATGCGCCCCGGTGGCGCCGTGGCCCGT
>DASYWD010000544.1 GCA_035936415.1 Longimicrobiaceae bacterium | reverse complement strand
CTGCACGCCACGGCGGTGCTGGTGGAGGCCGATCCCGCGGAGGTGGAGCGGCTGGCGCGGGACCTGGAGCGCACCGGCGCCGGTCACCGCGTCCGCCTGACGGACGATCCCGCCGGGCTCGCCCCCGGCGAGGTGGCGCTGCTGCACGCGGAGTGGGCGGACGCGGCGGAGCGGGTGGCGCGCTACGTGGGGTCCGCGGACCACGCGCTCTGCTTCCTGGCCCCCCCCGCCCCGGGGAAGCTCCCCCGCCCGTCGCTCGGGGCGCTCGGCACGGTGGAGAAGGCGGACCTGCTCGTCTCCCTTCCGCACGCCGACCTTCGCAAGCTGGCGCGCTACCGTGGGAGCCCCATCGCCGACCTCCCGGGGCACGCGCGGCAGCTGGTGGAGGGGTACTCCGCCCTATTCGGCGACGGGCGCTACGAGTGGATGTCGCTCTGGCGCGACGCGGAGCGCGCGGAGGGCGAGCGCGAGGCCGAGGCGCGGCTGGCGGAGCGCTACGCGGCCCTGCTCGCGGACGCGGCGGGGCGCACGGTGCGCCACGTCCCCGTGTACCTGTCCGACGAGCCCGCGGACTCGCTCCACCTCTTCCTCGCCACGCCGGACCCGCTGCGGGCGCTGGCGCTGAACGCCGCGTTAGGCGCGGCGGACGCGCTGGACGGGGCGTCGCTGGACCGCGGCTTTCGGTCGGAGGTGGACGCGGGCCCGGAGGAGGCGGCGGTGCTGGAGCTGTTCGCGACGGAGCCGGCCGGCGAGGCGCCCGCCGCCGGGCCCCGCCCGGTGGACCTGCCGCGCCTGGCGCGGACGGTCCGGGAGCGATTCCTCGGCCGGCGGGTGGCGTACGGGGAGGTGACCGGGGCGCTTCTGGGGACGGACGTCACCCCGGACGAGCTCCGGCGCGCGCTGGCGTCGCTGAAGCGGACGGGGGAGGCGGTCTACCGCTCGCTGGCGGATGCCGGCGCGGAGGTGGAGTTCCCGGAGGTGCCGGTCCCGCCGGCGCGTCCGAAGCGGAGCAGACGGACGGCGGAGATGCCGATGCTCGGGGGGCTGGAGGAGGAGGGGCGGGAGGCGGAATGAAGAATGTAGAAAGGGGCTCCGCGCCGGGTGTGGCGCGGAGCCCCGATTGTACCGTCTGACCGGCGGCTCACCAGTAGGGGCTGTACCCCCGGCGGGTGGCGCCGCCGTACCCGATGAAGAAGTCACCCCGGGTGGTGGGGTTCGAGAAGGAGCCGCTTGGGCGGTAGGTCCCCAGCCCGCCGCCGAGCCCGAAGCCCCTGGCGTCGTCCCCGTAGTAGGGGTCGTCCATGCCGCGGTTCCGGCCCGGCCGCTGCCCCTGCATGCCGCGATCGTAGCCGCGCCCGCCGCGGTTCGCCATGGGCCGTTGCGCGCCCCGGTCCTGGTAGTCGCGCCCGTAGCCGCGGCCCGCCTCGAAGACGCGGCGCCGCCAGTTGGTATCCCCGCGGCCCAGGCCGCCCGGGTAGCCGCTGCGGTTCCCGTACTCCTGGTCCTCCCAGGAGGGGTTGTGGCGCATGCGGTCGCGGTCGCGGTAGACCTCGCTCCCGCCGCTCAGCCAGCCCTCGCGGTCGTTGCGGTAGTCGCGGTTCTCGTAGTCTCTTGCGTATCCTCTCATGTCTGTCCTCCTCGTCTGAGTCGGTGAGCCGCCCCGCTCGGGGGCAGGGCGGGGAAAAGGGTGCAAGTCGCGGGCCGCCCGGTCCCGTGTTGCATCCGTAAACGTTTGCGGTGGGGTGGTTTGCGACTGGGCGGCGGAGGCGGGTCGACCGCGGTTTGACGCGCTCCCCGCCGCGCCCTAACGTACGGGTGCGCGGCGGCATGTCCCGCCGCGGCTCTCCCCCGCCTCCCGGACCACCCAGATGCTCCCGCTCTCCCCGTCCCGGCGCGCCACGCTGCAGGCGCTCTGCAGCCGCATCGTTCCCACGTGCCCCCCGGAGACCGACCTCCGTGCGGCGGTGGAGGCCCGCCTGGCCGAGGGCGACCCGGAGGTGGCGCGGCAGGTCGCCGCTCTCCTCGCCCTGTTCGGCCACCCCGCCGCCGGGCTCCTGTTCTCCGGGCGCCCCCGGCGCTTCGCCTCCCTCCCTCCGGAGGCGCAGGACGCCTGCCTGCGCGACTGGGAGACGAGCCGGATCCCGCTGCGGCGCACCGTGTTCCAGGCGTTCCGCCGGCTGGTGCTCGCCACCTTCTACGGGCTCCCGGAGAGCCATGCGGGGATCGGCTACCTGGGCCCCTTCCACGAGCGCGCGGCGCTCCACCCCTGGGAGGGCGCGCTCCCCGGCGCCCCCTCGGACGCGGAGCCGGTGGCGCGCGCGCCGGAGCCCGCCCTGCCGCCCGCCCCCGGCACGGTCACTCCGGCGATGCGCGCCGTGGTGGTGCGCGGGGACGCGCTGGCGGGGGAGACGCGGATCCGCGCGGACGTGTGCGTGGTGGGGACGGGCGCAGGCGGGGCGGTGGCGGCGGCGCGGCTGGCGGAGGCCGGGCACGAGGTGGTGGTGCTGGAGGAGGGCGGCTTCTGGACAGCGGAGGAGCTGAACGAGCGCGAGCCGGACATGGTCGCCCGCCTCTACGCGGACCAGGGGGCGCGCGCCACGGACGACCTGGCCGTCTCCATCGTGCAGGGGCGGACGGTGGGCGGGAGCACCGCCGTCAACTGGCTGATCATGCTGCCCACGCCGGAGTGGGTGCTGGACGAGTGGGCGCGGGAGCACGGCACGGAGGGGATGCGCGCGGCCGACCTCGCGCCGGTCTTCGCCAGGGTGGAGGCGGAGACGCACACCCGCTGCGTCCCGGACGACGCGCACAACCCCTCCAACCGGATCCTCCTGGACGGCGCGGCGCGGCTGGGGTGGAGCGCCCGTGCGGCCCGGATCAACGCGCGGGGGTGCGTCCGCTCGGGGATGTGCGGGCTGGGGTGCCGCTACGACGCGCGCCAGGGCGCCGCGGTCGCCTACCTCCCCCGCGCCCTCGCCGCGGGTGCGCGGGTCTACGCGGACGTTCGGGTGGAC
>DASYWD010000543.1 GCA_035936415.1 Longimicrobiaceae bacterium | reverse complement strand
CCCCCCCCCGACGCACGGTGGCACTCCACCGCGGGGCTGGTGCGGGAGCTCCGGCGGGCCGCCGGAGCGCGGCTGCCGGAGTACATGGTACCGGGCGCGTTCGTGCCGCTGGCCGCGCTTCCGCTGACCCCCAACGGCAAGCTGGACCGCGGGCGGCTCCCGTCGCCGGACCAGGCGTCGGCGGGGCGGCCCCACCTCGCCCCGCGCACGCCGGCCGAAGCGGCGCTGGCGGGGATCTGGGCCGAGGTGCTGGCACGCGACACGGTGGGGGTGGAGGCCAATTTCTTCGAGCTGGGCGGCCACTCGCTGCTGGCTATGCGCGTGATCTCGCGCGTGCGGGCGGTGTTCGGGGTCGAGCTGCCGGTGCACGCGATGTTCGAGGCGCCCACGGTGGCGGAGCTGGCGGAGCGGGTGGAGGCGCTGCGGCGCGCCGAGGTGCGGCTGCTGCCCCTGGTGGCGCCGGTGGAGCGCGACGGTCCGGTCCCGCTCTCCTTCGCGCAGGAGCGGCTCTGGTTCCTGGACCGGATGCAGCCGGGGAGCGCCTTCTACAACATCCCCGCTGTACGGCGGCTTGGGGGTGCCTTGGACGGGCAGGCGCTGGCGCGTGCGCTGGGGGAGATCGTCCGCCGGCACGAGGCGCTTCGCACCACCTTCGCCGAAGCGGCCGGTGTCCCGGTACAGGTGGTCGCCCCCTTCGCCGGCTTCACACTGCCGGTGGAGGACCTCTCCGGCCAGGAAGGACCGGAGCGCGAAGCGGAGGTGCGACGGCTCGCCCGCGAGGATGCCGCGCGCCCGTTCGACCTGGCGGCCGGTCCGCTCTTCCGGGCGAAGCTGCTGCGGCTGGGCGAAGAGGAGCACGTGCTCCTGCTCTGCATGCACCACGTGGTCAGCGACGGGTGGAGCATGGGCGTGCTCTTCCGCGAGCTGTCGGCGCTGTACGCGGCCTACCGGGAGGGGCGGGAGTCGCCGCTGGCGGAGCTGCCGGTGCAGTACGCCGACTACGCCGTGTGGCAGCGCGAGCAGCTCCGGGGCGAGATCCTGGAGCGGCAGCTCGCCTACTGGAAGGAGCGGCTCGCAGGCGCACCGGAGATGCTGGAGCTCCCCACCGACCACTCCCGCCCGGCGGTGCAGACGTACCGGGGCACGTACGAGCGCGTCCAGCTCCCCCTGGAGCTGCTGGAGCGGCTCCAGGCGGTGGGGCGCAGCGAGGGCGCCACGCTCTTCATGGTGCTGCTCGGCGCCTTCCAGGTGCTGCTCTCGAAGTACAGCGGGAGCGAGGACGTGGTGGTGGGCAGCCCGATCGCGGGGCGTACCCGCGGCGAAGTGGAGGGGCTGATCGGCTTCTTCGTCAACACGCTCGTGCTGCGGACGGACCTCTCCGGCGATCCGGGCTTCCGCCAAGTGCTCCACCGGGTGCGCGAGGCCACGCTGGGCGCCTACGAGCACCAGGACGTCCCCTTCGAGCGGCTGGTCGAGGAGCTCCAGCCGGAGCGCAGCCTCAGCCACTCCCCCCTCTTCCAGGTGCTGTTCGTGGCGGACGGGGCCGACGGCACCGCGGGCGGGCTATCCGGGCTGGACGTCCAGGGAGTGGGCACGGAGAACGACACCGCGAAGTTCGACCTCTCCCTGTACCTGGCGGCGACCCCCCGCGGGCTTGCCGGCGGGCTGAACTACAGCACGGACCTGTTCGAGCGGAGCACGATCCGGCGGATGCTGGGGCACCTGGAGCGGGTGCTAGAGCAGGTCGCGGCGGACGCGGGCGCAAGGCTCTCCGCGCTGGTGCTGCCGGGGGAAGCGGAGCAGGAGCAGGTGCTCCGGAGCTGGAACCGCACCGATCGCTCCTACCCCGACACCCCCGTCCACGTGCTGTTCGCGGAGCATGCGCGCCGGGCCCCGGACGCGGTGGCCCTGCTGCACGAGGGCGAGGCGGTGACGTACCGGGCCCTGGACCGCCGCGCCGACGCCCTCGCCGCGCGCCTGCGTGAGCTGGGGGTGGGGCCCGAGGTCCCGGTGGGCCTGTGCATGGAGCGTACGCCCGAGCTGCTGGTAGGGGCGCTGGGGATCTGGAAGGCGGGCGGGGCCTACGTACCGCTGGACCCGGGCTACCCGCCCGAGCGGCTGGGGTGGATGGTCTCCGACGCGGCGCTCCCGGTGGTGGTGACCGCGGGGAGCGCGGCAGACGCGCTGCCGGAGCACGGGGCGGCCATCGTGCGCAGCGACGAGACTTGTGGCGGCCCCGCAGACGAGGCGGTGCGGGTGCCCGTCTCGGCCTCCAACCTGGTGTACGTGATCTACACCTCCGGCAGCACCGGCCGCCCCAAGGGAGTGCTGGTGCAGCACGGCTCGCTGGCCAACCTGCTGGGCGCCATGCGCGAGGTTCTCGGCGTGGGCGAGGGGGACGTGATGCCGGCGCTGGCGAGCTTCGCCTTCGACATCTGGCTCCTGGAGGCGCTGCTCCCCCTCACCTCCGGCGCCGCGGTGCGCCTCGTTGGGCGGGAGCGGATGCTGGACGTCCCCGCGCTGCTGGACGAGGCCGCCGACGCCACGCTCCTGCACGCGGTGCCCGCGCTGATGCGGGAGGTGGCGCAGGTGGGGCGCGGCGCGTCCCGCCCGGGGCGGCTGCGGCACGCCTTCGTGGGGGGCGACCGGGTCCCGCCCGACCTGCTGGCGGAGATGCGCGCAGCCTTCCCCGGGGCGGAATCCTACGTGCTCTACGGGCCGACGGAGGGAACCGTCCTGGCCTCCATCCACCCCGTCCCGGAGGACGGCGTCGTGGGAGGGCACCCGATCGGCCGCCCCCTGGGGAACGTGCGCCTCTACGTGTGCGACCCCCTGGGACGCCCGCAGCCGGCGGGGGTCCCGGGCGAGCTCCTGATCGGCGGCGCGGGCGTGGCGCGCGGCTACCTGGGGCGCGCCGCCCTGACGGCGGAGCGGTTCGTCCCCGACCCGTTCGGCGCGCCTGGCGGGCGCCTCTACCGCACGGGCGACCGGGTGCGGTGGCGGGCGGACGGCACGCTGGAGTTCCTGGGGCGGGTGGACCGGCAGGTGAAGGTGCGCGGCTTCCGCATCGAGCCGGGGGAGATTGAGGCGGTGATGCGCCGCCAGCCGGGCGTGCGCGAGTGCGTGGTGGCGGTGCGCGAGGAGGCGCCGGGCGGGGCGCGGCTCGTGGCGTACGTGGTGGGTGAGGTGGACGCGGAGGCGCTGCGGGGAGAGCTGCACCGAGGGTTGCCCGAGTACATGGTGCCGGCCGCCTTCGTGGCCCTCGACCACCTGCCGCTGACCCCCAACGGCAAGCTGGACGTGAAGGCGCTGCCCGCGCCGGACTTCGCCGCGGGAGGGCACCACGTGGCGCCGCGCACGCCCACGGAGGAGGTGCTGGCGGGGATCTGGGCGGAGGTGCTGCGGCTGGAGCGCGTGGGGGTGGGGGAGAACTTCTTCGAGCTGGGCGGCCACTCCCTGCTGGCCATGCGGGTGGTCTCGCGGGTCCGCGAGGTATTCGGGATCGAGCTGCCGGTGCGTGCGCTATTCGAGGGCCCCACCGTGGCGGAGCTGGCCGGGCGGGTGGAGGCGCTGCGGCGGGCGGAGCTTCCGGTGCTGCCGCCGGTGGTGCCGGTGGAGCGCAGGGGAGCGCTGCCGCTCTCCTTCGCGCAGGAGCGGCTCTGGTTCCTGGACCGGATGCAGCCGGGGACAGCCCTCTACAACATCCTCAGCGCGCTGCGGCTGCAGGGAGCACTCGACGCCGCGGCCCTGGAGCGAGCGCTGGGCGAGGTCGTCCGTCGGCACGAGGCGCTCCGGACCGTGTTCGCGGAACGGGATGGAGAGGCGGTACAGGTGGTGGTGCCGTTCACCGGCTACGCGATGCTGGTGGAGGACCTCTCTTCGCTCGGTGAGGAAGAGCGCGAGGCCGAGGTGAGGCATCGGGTCGCAGAGGACGCCGTGCGGCCGTTCGACCTCTCGGCGGGTCCGCTCTTCCGTGCCGGGCTGCTGCGCCTGGGCAGCGAAGACCACGTGCTGCTGCTGAGCGTGCACCACATCGTCAGCGACGGGTGGAGCACGGGCGTGCTCTTCCGGGAGCTGTCGGCGCTGTACGAGGCGTACCGCGCCGGGCGCGAGTCGCCGCTCCCGGAGCTGCCCATACAGTACGCCGACTACGCCGTGTGGCAGCGTCGGCAACTCCGGGGCGAGGGCCTGGAGCGGCAGCTCGCGTGGTGGAAGGAGCGCCTGTCGGGAGCGCCGGCACTGCTGGAGCTGCCGACGGACCGTCCCCGCCCGGCGGTGCAGACGTACCGCGGCGCGTCGGAGCCGGTGCGGCTCTCCCCGGAGCTGCGGGACCGGCTGCAGGCGCTGGCCCGCGGGGAGGGAGCCACGCTGTACATGGTGCTGTTGGGCGCCTTCCAGGTGCTACTCTCGAAGT
Source organism: Longimicrobiaceae bacterium (assembly GCA_035936415.1). Taxonomy (NCBI): domain Bacteria; kingdom Pseudomonadati; phylum Gemmatimonadota; class Longimicrobiia; order Longimicrobiales; family Longimicrobiaceae; species Longimicrobiaceae bacterium. The sequence goes on along the minus strand of DASYWD010000543.1, from coordinate 53,587 downwards.
ACAGCGGGAGCGGGGACGTGGTGGTGGGGAGCCCGACAGCGGGGCGGACACACCGCGAGGTCGAGGGGCTGATCGGCTTCTTCGTCAACGCCCTGGTGCTGCGGACCGACCTCTCCGGCGACCCGGCGTTCCGCCAGGTGCTGCGGAGCGTGCGCGAGGCTACGCTGGGCGCGTACGAGCACCAGGACGTCTCCTTCGAGAAGCTGGTGGCGGAGCTGCAGGCGGAGCGGAGCCTGAGCCACGCGCCGATCTTCCAGGTGAGCTTCGCACTGCAGAATAATGAGGCCCCGGGGGGCGCTCTGCCGGGGCTGGAGGTCCGCCGCGCGGGCGCGGCGGCGGAGCCCGCCAAGCTCGACCTCTCGCTGGACCTGACCGAGACGTCCGACGGCCTGCGGGGGAGGCTGATCTACAGCACCGACCTGTTCGAGCGGAGCACCGTCCGGCGGATGCTCGGGCACCTGGAACGGGTGCTGGAGCAGGTCGTGGCGGATGCGGACGTGCGCCTCTCCGGCCTGGAGCTGCTGGGGGCGGCGGAGCGCGCCCTGGTGGTGGACGAGTGGAACCGGACGGAGACTCCCCGTCCGCCGGACGCGACCATCCACCAGCTCTTCTCGGCGCAGGCGGCGTGCACGCCGGACGCGGAGGCGCTCCGCTTCGGCGGACGGGGGACCACCTACCGGGAGCTGGAGGAGGCGGCCAACCGCCTGGCGCATCACCTGGCGGCGCGCGGCGTGGAGCCGGAGGCGCGCGTGGGCGTGTTCGCCGAGCGCGCGCCGGAGACCGTGGCCGCGATCCTCGCCGTGCTCAAGGCGGGCGGCGCGTACGTGCCGCTGGACCCCGCATACCCGGCGGAGCGGCTACGCTACATGCTGGCCGACGCCGGCGTACGGACGGTGGTCGCCCCCGCGGGCGTCCCGGACGGGGTTCCGGCCGCGCTCCTCCCCGACCTGCTGGACCTGCGGGCCGAGGCCCGGGCAATCGCCGCGCGCCCGGCCGACGCCCCCCGCGTGCCGGTGGAGGCGGACGGCGCGGCGTACGTCATCTACACCTCCGGGTCCACCGGCGCCCCCAAGGGCGCGGTGGCCGCCCACCGGGGCGTGCCCAACCTGGCGCGCGCGCAGGCCGGCCGGTTCGGGATCGACGCCGCCAGCCACGTGCTGCAGTTCGCCTCGTTCTCCTTCGACGCGGCGGTCTCGGAGCTGTTCGCCACGCTGCTCTCGGGTGCTACGCTGGTGCTGGCCACGCGCGAGGAGACGCTCCCCGGCCCCGGCCTCCTCGACACGCTGCGCCGTGAGCGCATCACCGTGGTCACCCTGCCTCCGTCGGTGCTCGCCGCGCTGGAGCCGGACGGGCTGCCGGAGCTGCGCATGATCGTGAGCGCGGGCGAGGCGGTGGGTGCCGCGGTGGTGGAACGGTGGAGCGCGGGGCGCACCTTCGTCAACGCGTACGGGCCCACCGAGGCCACGGTCTGCGCCACCACCGCGGCGTGCGAGGCGGACGGGCGCACCCCGCCGATCGGCCGCCCGCTGGAGAACGTGCGGGTGTACGTGCTGGACGCGCGGAGGGAGCCGGTGCCCGTCGGCCTGCCGGGCGAGCTGTTCGTGGGCGGCGTGGGAGTGGCCCGCGGCTACCTGCACCGCCCGGAGCTCACGGCCGAGCGGTTCGTCCCCGACCCGTTCGGCGCAGGCGGCGGACGCCTGTACCGCACCGGGGACTGGGTGCGCTGGCGGGCGGACGGCACGCTGGAGTACTTGGGGCGGCTGGACGAGCAGGTGAAGGTCCGCGGCTTCCGCATCGAGCCCGCTGAGGTGGAGAGCGCGCTGTCGGCGCATCCCGGCGTACGCGAGGCGCGCGTGGTCGTGCGCGAGGACGAGCCGGGAGAGAAGCGGCTGGTGGCGTACTTGGTGGGCGAGGCGGCGGCCGACGGGCTCCGCGAGCACCTGCGCGGCCGCCTGCCGGAGTACATGGTACCCGCCGCCTTCGTCACCCTCGACCGGCTGCCCCTGACACCCCACGGGAAGCTCGACCGGAAGGCGCTGCCGGCGCCGGAGTACGCGACCGCCGGAGACCGGTACGTGGCACCGAGCAACCGCGTGGAGGAGATCCTGGCCGGGATCTGGGCGGAGGTGCTGGGGCTGGAGCGGGTGGGGGTGAACGAGAGCTTCTTCGAGCTGGGTGGCGACAGCATCCTCTGCATCCAGGTGGTCTCCTGCGCGCGGCGGGAGGGGCTGGAGATCACCCCCCCGCAGATGTTCGAGTACCAGACCATCGCGGAGCTCGCCGCGGTCGCGGGAGACACGGCGGAAGCGGAGGCGGGGCACGCGGAGCAGGGCCGGGTGCAGGGGACGGTGCGGCTAACGCCGATCCAGGCGTGGTTCTTCGAGCAGGGCCACCCGGCGCCCTGGCACTACAACCAGTCCGCGTTGCTGGAGGTGGACGCCGGCCTGGGCGACGCGGCACTGGAGGCGGCGCTGCGGGCGGTGCTGGAGCACCACGACGTCTTCCGGCTGCGCTACCGCAGGACGGCCTCCGGATGGGAGCAGTGGCACGCCGGACAGGTGGGGATCGCGCTGGAGCGGGTGGACCTCGCGGACCTGCCGCGCGAAGCGCAGGAGCGCGTGCAGGGCGAGGTGGCCGGGCGGGCGCAGGCGAGCCTGGACCTGGAGCAGGGGCCGCTCGGCCGCGCGCTACTCTTCGACCGGGGCGAGCGGGGCCGGGCGTTGCTGCTGGTGCTGCACCATCTGGTGGTGGACGGCGTCTCCTGGCGCATCCTCCGCGACGACCTGGAACGCGCCTGCGCCCAGGCGCAAGCCGGCGAGCCGATCGAGCTGGGGGCGAAGAGCACCTCGTACCGGCAGTGGGCGGAGGCGCTGGATGCGTTCGCCGCGAGCGACGCGCTGCTGGAGGAGGCCGGCCACTGGCTGGCGCAGGGGCCCGAAGGCGTGGCTCCGCTTCCGGCCGACGGCGAGGGCGGCCGGACGATCGGCGGCTCGCGCTCGGTGACGGTGCGGCTGGAGACGGAGGAGACCCGCGCGCTGCTGCAGGAGGTGCCAACGGCGTACCGCACGCAGATGAACGACGTGCTGCTTTGCGCGCTGGCCGAGACCGTGGGGGAGTGGACGGGGAGCTCGCGGGTGCGCCTGGCGCTGGAGGGACACGGCCGGGAGGAGGAAGAGAGCGCGGGGGTGGACCTGACGCGCACCGTGGGGTGGTTCACCAGCGTGTACCCGGTGGTGCTGGACACTGCGGGCACGGCGGGCCCCGGGGAGCGGCTGAAGCGGGTGAAGGAGCAGCTGCGCGCGGTGCCCAGGCGGGGGATCGGCTACGGCGTGCTGCGCTACCTGGGCCCGGACGCGGTGGTGCGTGGAGCGCTGGCGGCGCAGCCGGAGCCGGAGATCTCGTTCAACTACCTGGGCCAGTTCGACCAGGGGCTCGCCCCGGCGGCGCGGCTCCGCTCCGCGGTCGGACTGCGGGGCGGCGAGTGGGCGCCGGAGAACCGCCGTGCGCACGCGCTCGAGGTGAACGGCAGCATCAGCGGTGGGTGCCTGCGGGTGCGCTGGACGTACGGCGAGGGGGCACACCGGCCGGAGACGATCGAGCGGCTGGCGGGGAGGTACCTCGACGCGCTGCGCGGGCTGATCGCGCACTGCCGGGAGGAGGGCGCGGGCGGATACACCCCGTCGGACTTCCCGCTCGCGGGACTCGCGCAGGCGGAGCTGGACGCGCTGCTGGCGGGCCGGCGCGGCGTGGAAGACCTGTACCCGCTCTCGCCGATGCAGGAGGGGATGCTCTTCCACACCCTCTACAGCGAGACCCAGGAGTACCAGACCCAGCGCGCGGAGCGGCTGGAAGGGGCGTTCGACGCGGAGCTCTTCCGGCGCGCCTGGGCAGAGGCGGTGAGGCGCCACGCCGTACTGCGGACCTCCTTCGCGTGGGAGGGGTTGCGCCGGCCGCTGCAGCGGGTGGAAACCGCGGTGGAGGTGCCGTGGCGGACCGAGGACTGGCGGGAGCTCACCGCGGACGCCCAGGACGCCGCGCTGCAGCGGTACCTGGAGGAGGACCGCGCGCGGGGGTTCGCGCTGCACCGGGCGCCGCTGCTCCGGTTCGCCGTCTTCCGGGTGGGCGACCAGGCCCACTGGCTGGTCTGGAGCCAGCATCACCTGCTGATGGACGGGTGGTCGTGCGCCCGTATCGCCGACGAGGTGTTCCGGCTCTACCACGCCTGGAGCACGGGGCAGGCGGTGGAGCTCGGCCGCAGGCGGCCGTACCGGGACTACATCGCCTGGCTGGAGCGGCAGGACCAGGATGCGGCGGAGCGGTACTGGAGGCAGGTGCTCGGGGGCTTCACCGCGCCCACCCCGCTCGGGCTGGACCGGGCGGCGCCCGCCGGAGAGGCGGTGCGGCAGGCCCACTGGAGGGCGGCGCTCTCCGCCGGGCTCACGGAGCGGCTGGAGCAGGCCGCCCGGCGGGGCCGGGTGACGCTGAGCACCGTGCTGCTGGGGGCGTGGGGATTCCTGCTCTCGCGCTACGGCGGCGAAGAGGAGGTGGTGTGCGGCAACACCGTCTCCGGGCGACCGGCGCAGCTGGACGGGGTGGAGGAGATGGTGGGGCTCTTCATCAACACGCTCCCCGTGCGGATGCGGGTGCCGGGCGACGCGCGGTTGGAGGAGTGGCTGCGCGACCTGCAGCGGACGCTGGCAGAGGCGCGCGAGTTCGAGTACGCCCCGCTGGTGCAGGTGCAGGGGTGGAGCGGCGTGCCGCGCGGCACGCCCCTCTTCGAGACACTCTTCGTGTTCGAGAACTATCCGGTCGAGCGCGGTGGGAGCGGTGGGGGCGAGGCGCGCCTGCGGGTCGCCCGGACGCGCGCGGTGGAGTGGGACCACACGTATCCGCTCTGCCTCACGGCCGCTCCCGGCAGGCAGCTGCTGTTCGACCTGAGCTACGACGAGAGCCGCTTCGAGGCGGACACCATCAAGCGGGTGCTGGAGCACCTGTCCCGCGTGCTGGAGCAGGTGGCGGGGGGGGCGGACGTGCACCTCGCGGAACTGGAGCTGCTGGGGGAGGCGGAGCGGCGTCTGCTGGTGGAGGAGTGGAACCGGACGGAGCGCGCGTTCCCGCGCGGAGCCTGCATCCACGAGCTGTTCCAGGCGCAGGCGGAAGGCACGCCGGACGCCCTGGCGGTGGTCTCTGAGGATGGAACGCTGGCCTACCGGGAGCTGAACGAGCGGGCCAACCAGCTCGCCCACTACCTCCGTCGGCGGGGTGTGGGCCCGGAGACGCGGGTGGCGATCTGCGTGGAGCGCGGCTCCGGGATGGCCCTCGGCATCCTGGGCGCCCTCAAGGCGGGCGGCGCCTACGTGCCGCTGGACCCGGAGTACCCGGCCGAGCAGCTGGCCTACATGCTCGAGGACAGCGGCGCCGCCGTGCTGCTCACGACGGCGCACCTTGCCGGACGGCTCTCCGCGCCCGCCGGGGTCGTCTGCGTCGACCTCGAGGCCGAGCCGATCTCGGCAGAGAGCCGGGAGGCGCCGGAGAGCGGCATATCGCCGGAGAGCCTGGCGTACGTCATCTACACCTCGGGCTCCACCGGCCGCCCCAAGGGCGTTGCGCTCCCGCACCGGGCGCTGGTCAACTTCGCCACCGACATGGCCGGGCGACTCGGGCTCGGCCCCGCCGACCGCATCCTGCAGTTCGCCTCCCCCAGCTTCGACGTGGTCGTCGAGGAGCTCTTCCCCGCCTGGGTCTCCGGAGCGGCGGTGGTGCTCTCCAGCGGGAACCTGTTCGCCCCCAATGAGCTGCTGGAAGTGCTGGAGCGGCAGGGCGTGACCGGCTTCGAGCTCCCGACCGCGTACTGGCACGAGTGGGTGCACGAGCTGGTGCACGCCGGCAGGCGGCTCCCCGCGTGTGTCCGCTTCGTCATCGTGGGCGGCGAGCGGGTCCTCCCCGAACGACTCGCCGAGTGGAGCACGCTCGGGGTGCCGCTGGTGCACGTCTTCGGCCTGACCGAGACGGCCTGCACCTCCACTACGCTCCGCCTGGAGGGGGGCGACGACGGGTCGCGCTGGCCCAGCCTCCCCGTGGGGACCCCCACCGGCAACGTCCGGATCCACCTGCTCGACCGCTCGCTGCACCCCGTTCCCATCGGGGTGGCGGGGGAGCTGTTCATCGGCGGGGAGGGGGTGGCCCGGGGATACCTGGACCGGCCCGGCCTTACCGCCGCGCGCTTCGTCCCCGACCCGTTCTCCGCCCGTCCCGGGGCCCGGCTGTACCGCAGCGGAGACCGCGTGCGCTGGCTGGCGGACGGGACGCTGGAGTTCCTGGGCCGGCTGGACGACCAGGTGAAGATCCGCGGCTTCCGCGTCGAGCCGGGCGAGGTCGAGCGCGCGCTGTCGGCGTACCCCGGCGTGAGCGACGCCCGGGTGGTGGTGCGCGAGGACCGGCCCGGCGAGCGGCGGCTGGTGGCGTACGTGGTGGGCGGGGTGGAGCCGGAGGCGCTGCGGGCGCACCTGCGGCGGAGCCTCCCGGAGCACATGCTGCCGGGCGCCGTCGTGGGCCTGGACCAGCTGCCCCTGACGCCCAACGGCAAGCTGGACCGGAAGGCGCTTCCCGCGCCGGAGCTGCCATCGGCGGGGGACCGCTACGTCGCTCCGCGCACCCCCGTGGAGGAGGTGTTGGCGGAGATCTGGGCGGAGGTGCTGGGCGTGGAGAGGGTCGGAGCCGACGACGACTTCTTCGCGCTCGGCGGGCATTCGCTGCTGGCCATCCGGGTAGTCTCGCGCATCCGCGAGATCTTCGCGGTCGAGCTGCCGCTGCGCGCGCTCTTCGACCTCCCGGTCCTCGGCGAGCTCGGCGCCCTGCTCGCCACCGACCCGCGCTACGCGGGGCACGCCGCACGCGTCGCGGGGCTCCTGCTCCAGATCGAGGGGATGCCGGCCGAGCCGGCTTCACCCGCCGTGCGCACGTAGTCCGCAAACGCACCGAGAGCCAAGGGCGCATCGATGGATCCAACGCACGTCCCTCCGCGGGCTTCCGGGCCGGAAACGGCCCTGGCGGAGTCGCACCCCCGCCGCATGCGGCTGGACCTGCTCGTGCGCCTAGCGCAGGAGACGGGCGGCGCTGCACCGGACCGGATCCGTCCCCGCGCGAGCCGCGACCCCGCTCCGCTCTCGTTCGGCCAGGGGAGGCTCTGGCTCCTCCACCAGCTGGATCCCTCCCCGGCGGCGTACACCATCCAGGCGGCCTACCGGATTCCGCGGGTGGACGCCGCGGCGATGCAGCGCGCCCTGGGCGAGGTGGTGCGGCGCCACGAATCGCTGCGGACCACCTTCGCCGAGGTGGGCGGCGCTCCCGTCCAAGTGGTCGCGCCGTTCGTCGGCTTCGCCCTCCCCGTGGAGGACCTCACCGGCCTGGACGATTCCGCTCGCGAGGCGGCGGCGCTGCGGCGTACGGCCGACGAGGCGGAGCTGCCGTTCGACCTCACCGCCGGCCCGCTCTTCCGACCGCGGCTCCTGCGGCTGGGCGGGGACGACGTCCTGCTCCTCTTCATGCACCACACCGTCAGCGACGGGTGGAGCATGGGTGTGCTCTTCCGCGAGATTTCGGTGCTCTACGACGCGTTCCGCGCGGGCGGGGAGTCTCCGCTGCCGGAGCTCCCGGTGCAGTACGCCGACTACGCGGCGTGGCAGCACGAGCAGGAGCGTGGCGGGGCGCTGGAGCGGCACCTCTCCTACTGGAGCGGGCGGCTCGCCGGCGCGCCCGCGCTGCTCGGCCTCCTCACCGACCATGCCCGGCCCGTGGCGCGAACCTACCGCGGCGCGAGCGTGTCCGCCGCGCTGCCCGGCGAGCTGGTGGAACGGCTACGGGGGCTGGGGCGGAGCGAGGGCGCGACGCTGTTCATGGTACTGCTGGGCGCCTACCAGGTCCTGCTCGCGAAGTACTCCGGAAGCGACGACGTGGTGGTGGGGAGCCCGGTCGAGGGGCGGTCCCGCCGGGAAGTCGAGGAGCTGATCGGCTTCTTCGTGAACATGCTGGTCCTGCGCACGGACCTCTCCGGAGACCCGAGCTTCCGCGAGGTGCTGCGGCGGGTACGCGAGACGACGCTCGGCGCCTACGAGCACCAGGAGATGCCGTTCGAGCGGCTGGTGGCGGCGCTCCAGCCGGAGCGGAGCCTCAGCCACTCGCCCCTGTTCCAGGTCGTCTTCGCGGCCGAGACCGAGGTGCGGACGGGGGCCGGGGCGTCCGCTCCGCCCGGGAAGGGTCTTCCGCTGCAGCGACGCGCCGCCCTGTTCGACCTCACCCTCTCGACCTACGAGTCCGCCCGGGGCCTGCAGGTCGCGCTGGACTACAGCACGGAGCTGTTCGAGCGGCCGACGATCGAGCGGATGCTCGGACACTTCCGGCGCGTGCTGGAGCAGGCGGCCGCCGACGCGGACCTCCGGCTCTCCCGCCTGGAACTCGCCGGGGCCGACGAGCGCCGCCTCCTGCTCCAGGAATGGAACCGGACCGAACGGCCGTATCCGCGCGAGCTCTGCATCCACGAGCGGTTCGAGGCGCAGGTCCGGGAGCGGCCGGAAGCGGTGGCGCTGTTCTGGGGCGCGGAGCAGCTGACGTACGCGGAGCTGGATGCGCGTGCGAACCGGCTGGCGCACCACCTGGCCCGCCTGGGGGTCGGCCCGGAGACCCGGGTCGGCGTGCTGCTGGAGCGCGGGCTCGAGCTGATCGTCTCCATCCTGGCGGTGCTGAAGGCGGGCGGGTGCTACGTGCCCCTGGACCCCGGGTACCCGGCGGAGCGGCTGGAGCTGATGCTCGCCGACGGCGGGGTGCGGGTGCTGGTGAGCCGGGGCGAGCCCGCCCCGGCGCCGGCTCCCGGCGGGGTCCGCGTAGTCCGCCTCGACCGGGCGGCCGCGGCGCTCGCGGCGGAACCCGCGTCCCCCGTACGGAGCGGAGCCACGGCGGAGAACCTCGCGTACGTCGTCTACACGAGCGGCAGCACGGGACGCCCCAAGGGCGTGATGGTGGGCCACAGGCACGTCGTGCAGCTCGTCTGCGAGACCGACTACGTGCGCCTCGGACCGGGCGACCGGGTGGCGCAGGCCTCGAACGCGAGCTTCGACGCCCTGGCGTTCGAGGCATGGGGCGCCCTCCTGAACGGCGCCACGCTGGTCGGCGTCCCCCGTGACGTCCTCCTCTCCCCGCCCGCGCTGCGGGAGGCCTTTCGCGAGTGGGGAGTCACCACGCTCTACCAGACGACCGCGCTGCTGAACCAGCTCTCGCGGGAGCTCCCCGGCGCCTTCGCGAGCCTGCGGGAGGTGCTCTTCGGCGGGCAGGCCGTGGACGCGGAGAGCGTCCGCCGCGTGCTCCGCGCGGGCGGACCGCGTCGCCTGCTGCACATGTACGGTCCCACCGAGACCACCGCGTGGTGCTCGTGGGAGCAGGTGGAGGAGGTGGCCGGGGACGCGGCCACCGTCCCCGTGGGGCGGCCGACCGGCAACGCGCGGATCTACCTCCTGGGCGCCGCGCTGCAGCCGGTGCCGGTGGGTGTGCCCGGCGAGGCGTACGTCGGGGGCGCGGGGGTCGTCCGCGGCTACCTGGACCGTCCGGCACTGACGGCGGAGCGCTTCGTTCCCGACCCGTTCGCGACGGAGCCGGGGGCGCGGATGTACCGCACGGGCGACAGGCTGCGGTGGCGGACGGACGGCAGGCTGGAGTTCATCGGCCGGCTGGACGAGCAGGTGAAGATCCGCGGGTTCCGCATCGAGCCGGGCGAGGTGGAGAGCGTGCTCTCGTCCCACGCCGCGGTCCGCGGGGCCCGCGTGGTCGTGCGCGAGGACGAGCCCGGGGAGAAGCGGCTGGTCGCCTACGTGGCCGGCGAGGTGGACGGGGAGGCCCTGCGCGCCCACCTGCGGCGGACCCTCCCGGAGTACATGCTCCCGGCCGCCACGGTGGTGGTGGACGTGCTGCCGCTGACGCCGAACGGGAAGCTGGACGTGAAAGCGCTCCCGGCGCCGGAGTACGCCGGGGCGGCAGAGCGCTACCTGGCGCCACGAACGCCGGTGGAGGAGGTGCTGGCGGGGGTCTGGGCGGAGCTGCTGGGCGTCGCCCGTGTGGGGGTGAGCGAAGATTTCTTCGGGGCGGGCGGCCACTCCCTGCTGGCTATGCGGGTGGTGTCGCGCGTCCGCGAGGTCTTCTCCGTCGAGCTGCCGCTTCGCGCCGTCTTCGAGGGCCCCACGGTGGCGGAGCTGGCGGCGCGGGTGGAGGCGTTGCGGCGCTCGGACCCTGCGGCGCTCCCCGCGGTGGTGCCGGTGCAGCGCACCGCGCCGCTGCCGCTCTCCTTCGCGCAGGAGCGGCTCTGGTTCCTGGAGCGGCTGCAGCCGGGGAGCGCCCTCTACAACATCCTCGCTGTGCTGCGGCTTGGGGGCGACCTCCACGTGCGGGCGCTGGAGCGCGCGCTGGGCGAGGTCGTGCGGCGCCACGAGGCGCTGCGGACCACCTTCCGCGAGGTGGACGGCGCACCGGTGCAGGTGATCGCGCCTCCCGGCGGCTTCGCGCTGCCGGTGGAGGACCTCTCAGGGCTGGCCGGGGCCGGGCGTGAAGGAGAGGTGGCGCGGCGGGTGGCGGAGGAGGCGAGACGGCCGTTCGACCTGGCGGCGGGCCCCCTCTTCCGCGCGGGCCTGCTGCGGCTGGGCGAGGAGGAGCACGTGCTGCTGCTCTGCATGCACCACGTCGTCAGCGACGGGTGGAGCCTGGGCGTGCTGTTCGAGGAGATGTCAGCGCTGTACGGAGCGTACCGCGAGGGCGCGGAGTCGCCGCTGCCGGGGCTGCCGGTGCAGTACGCGGACTACGCGGTGTGGCAGCGCCGGCAGCTGAGCGGCGCCGCGCTCGACCGGCAGCTCGCGTACTGGAAGGACCGGTTGGCCGGGGCCCCGGCGGTGCTGGAGCTGCCGACGGACCGCCCCCGCCCTCCGGTGCAGACGTACCGCGGCGCCTACGAGCCGGTCGAGCTGCCGCCCCGGCTGCTGGAGCGCCTGCGGGGGCTGGGGCGGAGCGAGGGCGCGACGCTGTACATGGTGCTGCTGGGTGCGTTCCAGCTCCTGCTCTCGAAGCACGCCGGAACCGACGACGTGGTGGTGGGAAGTCCGATCGCCGGTCGGACGCGGCGGGAGGTGGAGGAGCTGATCGGCTTCTTCGTGAACACGGTGGTGCTCAGGACGGACCTTTCCGGCGATCCGGGCTTCCGCGAGGTGCTGCGGCGGGTCCGGGAGGTGACGCTGGGAGCGTACGAGCACCAGGAGGTACCCTTCGAGCGGCTGGTGGCCGAGCTGCAGCCGGAGCGGTCGCTGAGCCACGCCCCGCTCTTCCAGGTGATGTTCACCCTGAGCGACGAGGTTGGGCGGTCGAGGCTCGCGCTGAGCGGGCTGCGGGTGGCGAACGCGACGGGGGAGCCGGAGGTGGTCACCTCCGACCTCTCGCTCGTCCTCGCCGCGGACGCGCGTGGAGCGACGGGGGCGCTGGGTTACAACACCGACCTCTTCGAGCGCAGCACCGTCCGGCGGATGGTGTCGCACCTGGAGCGGGTGCTGGAGCAGGTGGTGGACGACCCCGACGCGCGGCCGTCGCGGCTGGAGCTGCTGGGAGAGGCGGAGCGCCGGCTGGTCGTCGACGGGTGGAACCGGACGGAGGCCCCCTATCCCGCGGACCGCTGCGTCCACCAGCTCTTCGAGGCGCAGGCGGGGCGCACGCCCGAGGCCGTCGCACTGGTCCACGGGGACCGGTCGCTCACCTACCGGGAGCTGGACGGGTGGGCGGACCGCCTGGCGCACCACCTGGCCGGGCTCGGCGTGGGGCCGGAGGTGCGGGTGGGCCTCTGCCTGGAGCCCGGCCTGGAGATGGTGGTCTCCCTTTTCGCGATCCTCAAGGCGGGGGGCGCCTACGTGCCGCTCGATGCCGGCTCTCCACCGGAGCGCCTCTCGTACGTGCTCGCGGACTGCGGCGTGGCCCTGCTGCTGACCCGGGACGCGTTGCGCGATCGGCTGCCGGCCAGCCCGGGAGTTCAGGTCGTGAGCGTGGACCGGGCACCCTGGCAGGCCGGGGCCGGAAGTGCGGGGGACCTGCAGGGCCGGGCGACGGCGGGGAACCTGGCGTACGTGATCTACACCTCCGGCTCCACGGGGCGCCCTAAGGGAGTGGCCGTGGAGCATCGGGGGATCTGCAACCTGGTCCCCGCGCTGGTGGGGCTCTGCGGCCTGGGACCCGGGTCGCGGGTGCTCCTGCTGGCCCCCCTGCACTTCGACGCCTCCGCCGCCGAGATCTTCGCCGCCCTGAGCTCCGGGGCGGCCCTGCACCTCCCCGATGAGGAGGGCCTCCTCCCGGGCGAGGAGCTCCTCGCCCTGCTCCGCCGGGACGGGATCACCCACACGAAGTTCACGCCCTCGACCCTCGCCGTGGTGCCGCCCGCGGGGGTCCCGACCCTCACCACGCTGGTGGTCGGCGGCGAGGCGTGCACCGCCGACCTCGTGGCCCGCTGGGGCCGCGACCGCCGGTTCATCAACGTGTACGGGCCGACCGAGGCGACGGTCCGGGTGAGCGCGTCGGTGTGCGTCCCGGAGGCGCGGTCCCCGTCGATCGGGAGCCCGCTCCCGAACACCCGGCTCTACGTGCTAGACGGGGCCGGGCGGCCGGCCCCGGTGGGGGTGCCCGGGGAGCTGTGCATCGGCGGTGTCCAGCTGGCGCGGGGCTACCTGGGCCGCCCCGCGCTCACGGCGGAGCGCTTCGTCCCCGACGCGTTCGCGCCGAAACCCGGAGCGCGGCTCTACCGCACCGGCGACCGGGCGCGCTGGCGCGGCGACGGGACGCTGGAGTTCCTGGGGCGGCTGGACGAGCAGGTGAAGGTCCGGGGCTTCCGCATCGAGCCGGGAGAGGTGGAGGCGGTGCTGCGCCTGCACCCCGACGTGGCCGACTGCGCGGTGGTGGCGCGCGAGGACGCGCCGGGCCAGAAGCGGCTGGTGGCCTACGTCGTCGGCGACCCGGACGCCGAAGGGCTGCGGGCGCACCTGCGGCGGAGCCTCCCGGAGTACATGGTGCCGGCCGCGTTCGTGGCCCTCGAGAGCCTGCCGCGCACTTCCAGCGGCAAGCTGGACCGGCGCGCGCTCCCGGCGCCCGCGCCCGCGCGCCCGGCCCGCCGGCTCCGGCCCGGGACGGGGCTGGAGGTGCGCATCGCGGCGATCTGGCAGGGGCTGCTGAGGGTGGATGAGGTGGGCGCCGAGGAGAACTTCTTCGACCTGGGCGGCCACTCCCTCCTGCTGGTGCGGCTCCAGGCCCGACTCGCCGCCGAGCTCGGCCGGGAGGTGCGGGTGGTGGAGCTCTTCCAGTACCCCACCGTCCGCTCGCTCGCCGCCCGCCTGGAGGGCGAGGCGGAGGCGGTGGCGGTGGCGGTGGACACAGCGGCGGAGCGGGGCGGCGCCCGGCAGGCGGCGCTGGGACGGCGGCTGGAGGCGCGCAGGCGGCGGGACGGGTAACGCGGGATCCGATCACCTTCACCACCAGGCACATGGCAGAGCACGGCGGCGCCCCCGACGCGAGGACCGGCTTGGAAGTAGCCATCGTCAGCATGGCCGGGCGCTTTCCCGGCGCGGACGACGTCGAGGCCTTCTGGCGCAACCTCCGGGGCGGTGTGGAGTCGATCTCCTTCTTCACCCGCGAGGAGCTCCTGGCGGCCGGGGCCGACGCCGGCCTCCTCGACCGTCCGGACTTCGTCCCCGCCGGGGGCGTGCTGGGGGGCGCCGACGAGCTCGACGCCGGACTCTTCCAGCTCACGCCACGCGACGCCGAGATCCTGAACCCGCAGCACCGTGTCCTCCTGGAGTGCGCCTGGGAGGCGCTGGAGCGCGCGGGGTACGACCCCGCCCGCGTGGAGCGCCCCGTGGGCGTGTTCGCCGGCTGCAGCGCCAACGACTACGTCTCGAACCTTCTCTCCGCCCCGGAGCTGGTGAGCGCCGTCGGGACCACGCGCATCTCCCTGGGCAACGCCCGCGACCACCTGGCCGGCGGAATCTCGTACCGCCTGAACCTGCAGGGCCCCAGCGTGGTGGTGCAGACTGCCTGCTCCACCTCTCTGGTCGCCGTGCACCTGGCCTGCCAGAGCCTCCTGGGCGGGGAATGCGACATGGCGCTCGCGGGGGGCGTCTCCATCCCGGTGCCCCTCCGCCAGGGTTACCTCTACACCCCGGACGGGATCGTCTCACCCGACGGGCACTGCCGCGCCTTCGACGCGGACGCCCGCGGCACCGTGGGCGGGAGCGGGGCCGGGCTGGTGCTGCTGAAGCGGCTCGACGACGCGCTCGCCGACGGCGACACCATCCGCGCGGTGATCCGCGGCTCGGCGGTGAACAACGACGGCGCGCAGAAGGTGGGCTACACGGCGCCGAGCGTCACCGGGCAGGCCCGCGTCCTCTCCGAGGCGCTCTCGATGGCCGGGGTGGACCCCGCGACCGTGCAGTACGTGGAGACGCACGGGAGCGGCACCCCCCTGGGGGACGCGATCGAGCTGCAGGCAATGAGCCAGGCCCTGTCCCGGGGCGAACCGGGGCACCGCTGCGCCATCGGTTCGGTGAAGCCCAACATCGGCCACCTGGACGCCGCAGCCGGGGTGGCGGGGCTGATCAAGGCGGTGCTCGCCCTGGAGCACCGCGAGATCCCGCCCTCCCTGAACTGCGCCGTGCCGCACCCCGAGATCGAGGCCGCAGGCGGCCGCGTCTTCGTGAACACCGCGCTCACGCCCTGGGAGCGCAACGGCGCGCCGCGCCGCGCCGGGGTGAGCTCGTTCGGGATCGGCGGGACCAACGCGCACGTGGTGCTGGAGGAGGCCCCGCCGGCGGAGCCCTCCGGCCCCTCCAGCGAGCTCCAGCTCCTCGTCCTCTCCGCGCGGACCCCGTCTGCGCTGGCGCGGGCCGCGGAGAACCTGGCCGACTTGCTGGAGCGCGAGGCGCCGCCGCTCGCCGACGTGGCGTTCACCCTCCGGACCGGGCGGCGGGAGATGGAGCACCGCCTGGCCGTGGTCTGCCGCGACGCCGCGGAGGCGACGATCCGGCTGCGGGAGACCGCCGCCCGCGGCTCGTCGGGGGTGCGGCGCACCTCCCGTCCGGTGGCGTTCATGTTTCCCGGAGTGGGGACGCACCACGTGGACATGGGGCGGGGACTGTACGACGCCGAGCCCGTATTCCGCGCCGCCGTGGACGAGTGCTGCGAGCTCCTGCGGCCGGTGCTGGGGAGCGACCTGCGCGAGGTACTCTACTCCGCCGCGCCGCCGGGCGGAGAGCCGGGCGGCGCGGACGGATGGGACCTGCGCAGGCTCCTGGACCGCGAAGGCGGCGACGCCATTCGCCCCGCCTCGCCGCTCGACGAGACGCGCTTCGCCCAGCCCGCGGTCCTCGTGACGGAGTACGCGACGGCGCGCCTGTGGGCCGCCTGGGGGGTGCGGCCGCGGGGGCTCGTCGGGCACTCGCTCGGCGAGTACGTCGCCGCCTGCGTGGCGGGGGTGCTGCGCCTGGAGGACGCGCTGCGGCTGGTGGCGCTCCGGGCCTCGCTGCTCGACGCGCTCCCCGCCGGGGCCATGCTGGCCGTGCCGATGAGCGAAGCCTCGCTCCGGGCCGTCCTCCCGCCCGGGCTCGACCTGGCGGCGGTGAACACGCCGGAGAGCTGTGTGGTGGCGGGGTCGGTCGACGAGGTCGAGGCGTTCGCGGCAGTGCTGTCGGGCCGGGGGACGGTGAGCCGCCGCCTTCCCACCCGGCATGCCTTCCACTCCCGCGCCATGCGCGGCGTGGCCGCGGAGCTGGAGCGCCTGGCCTCGGGGTTCGAGCTGCGTCCGCCGGAGATCCCGTTCGTCTCGGGCGTGACCGGCGCCTGGATCACGGACGAGGACGCCTGCTCGCCGGCGTACTGGGCGCGGCACCTGTGCCGGACCGTCCGCTTCGCGGACGGCGTCGCCACCCTGCGCGCGGAGCCCGGCTGGGTGCTCCTGGAAGTGGGACCGGGGCAGGCGCTGGGCGCCTGGGCCATGCAGCACCCCGCCGGAGGAACGCCGGAGGGCCGCGCCGTCTTCAGCTCGCTGCGCCACCAGCACAACCGCGTCCCCGACCTCCACTTCGCCCTGGAGACGCTGGGCGGCGTCTGGGCGGCGGGGGCAGAGGTGGACTGGACCGGGTTCGGCCGCGGCGAGCGCCGCCGCCGCGTCCCGCTCCCGGGCTACCCGTTCGAGCGCAGACGGTACTGGGTGGACCCGACGCGGCCGAACGGCGCGGGGGAGGGATCGGAGGCCGGAGCGACGACCGCCGGGCAGGCCGGGGATGCCGCCGGCGTACCTCACGAGAAAGGACCGGACGCGATGGAGAACCAGCTCCCGGCGCAGGCGTTGGCAACGGCCCCATCCCCCCGGCAGGGTGCCGTCCTGGACCTCCTGAAGAGGGTGGCGGCCGAGCTCACGGGGATCGAGGAGCGGCACGTCGAGACCGACGCCGACTTCTTCCAGGCCGGGTTCGACTCCCTCCTCCTCCTGCAGGCGATCCAGATGATCGAGAAGCGGGTGGGCGTCCGCGTCTCGCTCGTGGAGCTGCTGGAGGAGATCACCACCCTGGGCGCGCTGGCGGAGCACATCGACCGGGCGCTGCCGCCCGGGGCGATGGTGCAGGGGAGCGGACCTACCGTCCCGGCCGGGGCCGAGGCGGTCGTCGCCGCCGCGCCGGCCGCCGTGGCGGAGCCGCTGCGGACCGTCCCCGCGCCGCCCGCGTTCTACCCGGCCTCGGCCGGGCCCGCGCTCCCGTCCGCGGGGGGCGGAGGGGACGCGGGGGTGGGAACCCTGGAGCGGGTGATCGCACAGCAGCTCCAGGCCATGACGCAGGTCATGGCGCAGCAGATCGCCGCAGTGCGGGGCGACGCCTCCTCTCCACCGGCGGGAGCGGGTCCATCCTCCCCGGCGCCGGTGCCCCTGCCGGTGGACGACGGCTCGGGCTCCGCCGCCGGCGCCCGTTCGCGAGAGGTGCCGCGGTCGCCGCGCGCGAAGATCCAGCCCGAGACTTTCGTCGCCTACCAGCCCCTGAACACCGAGGGGTCCGGCGGGCTGACGCCCGGCCAGAAGGAGTACCTGGACGACTTCATCGCGCGCTACGTGGAGCGGACGCCGGCCTCCAAGGCGCACCAGGCGCGCTATCACCTGCCGCTGGCCGACAGCCGCGTGACCGCGCGCTTCCGCCGGGCCTGGAAGGAGATCCTCTATCCCATCGTGAGCCCGCGCGCCCGCGGCTCGCGGGTGTGGGACCTGGACGGGAACGAGTACGTGGACATCGGGATGGGGTTCGGGTGCATCCTGTTCGGGCACGCCCCCGGGTTCATCACCCGCGCCATCCACGAGCAGGCGGAGCGGGGGTACGGCCTCGGGCCGCAGTCGCCCGACGCGGGGCGCGCTGCCGAGCTCGTCTGCGAGCTGGGAGGCGTCGACCGGGCCATTTTCTGCAACTCCGGGACGGAAGCCGTGATGGGCGCCATCCGCGCCGCCCGCGCCTACACCGGGCGCAGGAAGATCGCGTACTTCGCGGGGAGCTACCACGGCTGGTCCGACGCGGTGCTGGGACGGCTCTTCACCGTCGGGGGACGGCGGGAGGTGCGGCCTGCCGCTCCGGGCGTTCCCGCGCTTCCCCTGGGCGACGTGCTGATGCTCGACTTCGACGAGCCCTCGTCGCTGGAGCTGCTGGCTAGGCACCTGGACGAGATCGCCCTGGTGATGGTGGAGCCCGTGCAGAGCCGCCGCCCCGACATGAAGGCGTTCGCCTTCGTGCGCGAGCTGCGCCGGATGACGCGCGAGGCGGGCGCCCTGCTGCTCTTCGACGAGCTGATCACCGGCTTCCGACTCGGTCCGGGCGGCGCGCAGGCGTACTTCGGGGTGGACGCGGACCTGGTCACCTACGGGAAGATCGTGGCCGGGGGTCTCCCCATGGGTGTGGTCGCGGGGACGCGCGAGGCGATGAGCGTCTTCGACGGCGGGCTCTGGAGCTACGGCGACGACTCGTATCCCACCGGGCAGCGCACGCTGTTCGCGGGGGCGTACTTCAAGCATCCGCTCTCGATGGGCGTGGCCTGCGCCATCCTGGAGGAAATCCGGCGGCAGGGCCAGCCGATGTACGACCGGCTGAACGAGCGTACCGGCCGCCTGGTGGAACGGATCAACGCCTTCTTCGAGGCCGGCCGCTTCCCCATCACGGCCACGAGCATCAGCTCCTGCTTCCGCTTCTACTTCGGACCGGAGGTCCGGTTCCCGGACCTCTTCAACCATCACATGATCCTGGAGGGAGTGCACGTCATCCCCGAGACGGGGACGCACTTCCTCTCCGCCGCCCACGACGACGACGACCTGGAGAGGATCTTCGAGGCCGTCCGCGCCTCGGCCGAGGCGATGCGGCGCGGCGGCTTCATTCCCGAGCCCGCCGGCGGCGCCCCCGCTTCCGCTTCCGGGCCCGCTACGGAGCCGTGCCCGTGCCGGCGGGTCCGGGACGACGGGGTCCGGGACGACGGGGTCCGGGTCATGGCCCTGACGGAGGGGCAGCGCCAGCTCTGGTTCGAGTCGCAGATGGGCGACGATGCCGCCCGCGCGTACACCGAGTCGACCACGGCGCACCTGCGCGGAGCCCTGGACGTGGGCGCCATGCGCGCGGCGCTGCAGGGGCTGGTGGACCGGCACGACACCCTGCGCACGACCTTCGGCCCCGAGGGCGACGTGCAGCTCGTCCACCCGGCGCTGGAGCTGGAGGTGCCGTTCGAGGACTTCCGCGGCGTCCCCGCCGGAGAGCGGAGCGCCCGCGTCGAGGAGTGGCTCCGCGAGACGGTGAGGCGCCCCTTCGACCTGGTGCGGGGGCCGCTGGTGCGCTTCGCGCTGGCCGCGGTGAGCGACGACGAGCACCTCCTGGTGAAGGACGCGCACCACGCGGTGCTGGACGGATGGTCGTTCGGTCTCGTCTGGCACGAGCTGGGCGCCCTGTACGCCGCGGCCAAGGAGGGTCGCCGCGCGGAGCTCCCGCCGCGCCGCGACCACGCGGAGCTGGTGCGGGCGCAGATCGAGGCGGTGCGGGAGGACCCCGCGGCCGAGGCGTTCTGGCTGGCGGAGTTCGCCGACGGCGTGCCGGTACTGGACCTCCCCACCGACCGGCCGCGTCCCCCGGTGCGCAGCTATCGCGGCGAGCGCATGGTCCGGGTGATGGACGGCGAGCTGCTGCACCGGCTCTCGGCGGCGGGGCGGCCGCACGGCCTCACCATGTTCAACACGCTCTTCTCCGCCTTCTTCCTGTGGCTGTCGCGGCTGAGCGGGCAGGACGACCTCGTGGTGGGGACCCCGTCGGCGGGGCAGGCGGGGACGGCGGGGATGGCGGAGCTGGTGGGGTACGGGATCAACGTCCTGCCCGTCCGCGCCCGGCTGGACGCGTCGGCCTCGTTCGTGGACCATGCCCGCCAGGTGCGGCGCAGCGTGCTGCGCGCACTGGACCACCAGAACTATTCCTTCCCGCAGCTGGTCGAGAAGCTGCTCCGCACCCGCGACCCGAGCCGTCCGCCCGTGTTCGCGGCCATGATGAACCTGGACCGGGTGGGCGGGGAAGAGGCCCTGGGCGACCTGCGCGTCCGGTTCGAGGGGAACTTCGGCGGCGGGTCCAAGCTGGACCTCACCTTCGGCTTCACGGAGACGCCCGACGCGCTGCGCCTGCGCTGCGACTTCTGCACGGACCTGTTCGACCACGGGACGATCGAACGCTGGCTCGCCTGCTTCGAGCGCCTGCTGGACCAGGTGGCGCGGGACCCCGGTGTGCGGCTGTGGGAGGTGGACCTGGTCGGGCCCGAGGAGCGCCTGCTGGTGCTGGAGGAGTGGAACCGCACCGCCCGCCCCGTGCCGGACACCTGCCTGCACCGGCTCTTCGAGGCGCAGGCGGCGCGCACGCCCCACGACCCCGCCGTGATCTTCGGCGAGGCTTCCATCACGTACGCCGAGCTGGACCGGCGGGCAAACCGTGTCGCGCACGCGCTCCGGCGCCGCGGAGTGGGGCCGGACGTGCGCGTCGCGCTCTTTCTGGAGCACGGGCCGGAGCTGGTCGCCGCGGTCCTGGGCGTGCTCAAGGCGGGCGGCGCCTACGTTCCGCTCGACCCGGCGAGCCCCGCGGACCGTCTGGCGTCGCTGCTGGAGGACTCGGGCGCCCTGCTGGTGCTGGCCGACGACGCCGCCGCGCTCCCCGCGTCCGCGCCCCCGGTGCTCGCGGCCGGCGCGGAGGCGTTCGTCGGCGAGCCGGACCACGCGCCCGACTGCGAGGTCCACCCGCACAACCTGGTCTACGTGATCTACACCTCCGGCTCCACCGGACGCCCCAAGGGCGTGGGGGTGGAGCACCGGAGCGCGTGCAACGTCGTCGTCAACTACCTGGGCGGGTACGACGTGGGGCCCGGAGCGCGCCTCCTCTCGGTCTCGCCCCTCCACTTCGACATGTCGGTCACCGACGTGTTCGTCGCGCTCTGCTCCGGCGCCGCGCTGGTGATGGCCCCGCGCGACGAGCTCCTCCCCGGACCGGGGCTGTTGGAGCTGCTGCGCAGCCAGCGGGTGACGCACGCGAAGTTCACCCCCTCGGCGCTGGCCGCGCTCCCCCCCGCCGACCTCCCAGAGCTGAGGGCGATCACCACCGGGGGCGAGGCGTCCACCGCGGAGCTCGCGGCCCGCTGGGCCCCCGGGCGGCGCTACTTCAGCGGCTACGGCCCCACCGAGGCCACGGTCCGCGCCACGGTGGCCGAGTGCACCGACGTCACCCGCACGCCGCCGCTCGGCCGGCCGGTGGGGAACGTCCGCGTGTACGTGCTCGACGAGCGGCAGCGCCCCGTCCCCCGGGGCGTCGCCGGGGAGCTGTACATCGGCGGGGTGCAGGTGGCGCGCGGGTACCTGGGACGGCCGGATCTCACCGCCGCGAGGTTCGTCCCCGACCCGTTCGGGCCGGAGCCGGGCGGGAGGCTGTACCGCACCGGCGACCGGGTGCGCTGGGCGCCCGACGGGGAGCTGGTGTTCATCGGGCGCGTGGACTTCCAGGTGAAGATCCGCGGCCACCGGGTGGAGCCGGGAGAGGTGGAGGCCGTGCTGCTGGAGCACCCCGGGCTCGCCGAGGCGGTGGTCGTCGCGCTCGGGGACGGAGCCGGCGGAGCGCGCCTGGTGGGGTACGTGGTCCCGGCCTCCGGCGTGGAGGTTTCCTCCTCGGAGCTCCGCGAGCACGCCAGGGCGCGGCTCCCGGACTACATGGTCCCCGCGGCGTTCGTGACGCTGGAGCGCCTCCCGCTCGCCTCCAACGGGAAGCTGGACCGCGGCGCGCTCCCCGCGCCCGCCTTCGGGGCCGAGCGCGAGACGTACGCCGCACCGCGCACTCCGGCCGAGGAGATCCTGGCGGGGATCTTCGCGGAGGTGCTGAAGGTGTCCCGCGTGGGGGCACACGACGACTTCTTCTCGCTGGGCGGCCACTCGCTGTTGGCCATCCGCCTGATCTCGCGGGTGCGCGACGCGTTCGGAGTGGAACTGCCGCTCCGCGGGCTGTTCGAGGGCCCCACCGTGGCCGACCTCGCGCGGCGGGTGGAGGGGCTGCGGCGCGCGGGGACCGCGCAGCTCCCCCCCGTGGTGCCCGTGGCGCGCGGCCAGGCGCCGCCGCTCTCGTTCGCGCAGGAGCGGCTCTGGTTCCTCGACCGTCTGCAGCCGGAGAGCGCCTTCTACAACGTCCCCCACGCGCTCCGGTTCAGCGGAGCGCTGGACCACGCGGCGCTGGAACGCGCGCTGGGGGAGATCGTGCGGCGGCACGAGTCGCTGCGGACCGCCTTCCCCCAGGTGGCCGGCGAGCCGGTGCAGGAGATCGCCCCGTACGACGGCTTCACGCTGGCGGTGGAGGACCTGTCGGCGCTGGATGGAGCTGAGCGCGAAGCCCAGGCCGGGCGGCTCGCCTCGGAGGAGGCGGCTCGGCCGTTCGACCTGGCCCGGGGCCCCGTGTTCCGCGCCCGCCTGCTGCGGCTCGGCGAAGAGGACCACGTGCTGCTGCTCTGCATGCACCACATCGTCAGCGACGAGTGGAGCATGGGGGTGTTCTTCGGGGAGCTGTCGGCGCTGTACGAAGCGTACCGCGAGGGCGGGGACTCCCCGCTCCCCGAGCTGCCGGTGCAGTACGCGGACTATTCGGCGTGGCAGCGCGAGCAGCTGTCCGGGGAGCGGCTGGAGGGGCTGCTCTCCTACTGGAGGGCGCGGCTGGCCGGGGTGCCCGCGCTCCTCGAGCTGCCGACCGACCGTCCGCGGCCCCCGGTGCAGTCGTACCGCGGCGCGTACGAGGGGGTCGCGCTCCCCGGCGCGCTGGTGGAGCCGCTCCGGGCGCTGGCCGGGAGCGAGGGCGCCACGCTGCACATGGTGCTCCTGGCCGCGTTCCAGGTCCTGCTCTCCCGGTACAGCGGAAGCGAGGACGTGGTGGTCGGCACTACGATCGCGGGGCGCTCACGGCGCGAGGTGGAGCCGCTGATCGGGTTCTTCGTCAACACCCTGGCGCTGCGGACGGACCTCTCGGGCGATCCGTCCTTCCGCGAGGTGGTGCGCCGCGTCCGCGAGGTCACGCTGGGTGCGTACGAGCACCAGGAGGTGCCGTTCGAGGCCGTCGTGGCCGACCTGAGGCCGGAGCGCTCCCTGAGCCATTCACCACTCGTGCAGGTGCTTTTCGAGTTGCACGTCCACCCGGCGGAAGAGGACCTGCGCGGGCTCAGCATGCGCGACGTCGACCTGCAGATCGACACCACCAAGTTTGACCTGTCGCTGGAGCTCGGGGCGAGGGCCGACGGGGTGTTCGGCGCGATGATGTACAGCGTGGACCTGTTCGAGAGGTCCACCATCCGGCGGATGATCGCCCACCTGCAGCGGGTGCTGGAGCAGGTCGCCGGGGACCCCGGCGCCCGCATCTCGCGGCTGACGCTCGCGGGGGCGGAGGAGCGTGCGCGGGTGGTGGAGGAGTGGAACCGGACCGACCACCCGTTCCCGCGCGACGCCTGCATCCACGAGCTGTTCGAGGCGCAGGTGGAGCGTACGCCCGAAGCCCTCGCGCTGGAGTGGGGCGACCAGGTGCTGACGTACCGCGAGCTGGACGCCCGGGCGAACCGCCTGGCGCACCACCTGGCCGGGCTGGGCGTGGGGCCGGAGGACCGCGTGGGCGTGCTGCTGGAGCGCAGCCCGGAGATGGTGGTCGCCACACTGGCGGTGATGAAGGCGGGCGGCTGCTGCGTCCCGGTGGACACCACCTACCCGCCGGAGCGGGTGGAGCTGATGCTCGCCGACTCCGCCGTGCGGGTGCTCCTGAGCCAGGGCGACCTCGGCGCGCCGCTGGCGGGCGCGGGCGTGCGCGTCGTCCGCCTCGACACCCCGCCGGAGCTGCTCTCGTCCGGACCGGCCGACCCGCCGCGCAGCGGGGTGGCGCCCCGGAACCTGGCCTATGTCTTCTACACCAGCGGGAGCACCGGGCGGCCGAAGGGCGTGATGATGGCGCACCGCGAGGTGGTACAGTTCGCGGCGTGCATCCCCGAGACCATGCCGATGGGGCCGGGCGACCGCGTCACGCAGGCGTCGAACGCGAGCTTCGACGCGGCGGTGTTCGAGGTCTGGGGCGCGCTGCTGAACGGAGCCGCGCTGGTGGGGATCGACCGCGACGTGCTCCTCTCCGCCGCCGCCCTCGCGAAGGCGCTACGGGAGCAGCGGATCACCCACCTCTACCAGACCGCCGCGCTGTTCAACCAGCACGTCCGCGAGCAGGTGGACGCGTACTCCGGCCTGCGGCAGCTGGTCTTCGGGGCGGAGGCGGTGGGGACCGAGGGAGTGCGCCGGATGCTGCTCCAGGGGCGACCGAAGCGCGTGCTGCACGAGTACGGGCCCACCGAGGCGACGGTCTGGTGCACGCTGGACGTCGTGGAGGAGGTGGCCGAGGGCGCGGCCACGGTGCCGATCGGCCGGCCGGTGCCGAACGCGCGGGCGTACGTGCTGGGCCCGGATCTGGAGCCGCAGCCCGCGGGGGTGCCGGGGGAGCTCTACGTGGGCGGCGCGGGGGTGGTGCGCGGCTATCTCGGACGGCCGGACCTGACGGCCGGGCGCTTCGTCCCCGATCCCTTCGCCCCTGAGCCCGGCGCGCGGATGTACCGCACGGGAGACAGGGTGCGGTGGCGGCCGGACGGCAGGCTGGAGTTCATGGGCCGCCTGGACGACCAGGTCAAGATGCGCGGCTTCCGGATCGAGCCCGGCGAGGTGGAGGGCGCGCTGTCGGCGCACCCCGGCGTGCGGCAGGCCCGGGTGATCGTGCGCGAGGACCGGCCCGGAGAGAAGCGGCTCGTAGCGTACGTGGTGGGCACGGCGGGGGCGGATGCGCTGCGCGCGCACCTGCGGCGGAGCCTGCCGGAGTACATGGTGCCGCAGGCGTTCGTGGCGCTCGACAGGCTGCCGCTGACGCCCAACGGCAAGCTGGATCGGAAGGCGCTCCCCGCGCCGGACCCCGCCTCGGCGCAGGACCGCTACGCCGCTCCGCGCAGCCCCGTGGAGGAGGTGCTGGCGGAGATCTGGGCGGAGGTGCTGGAGCGGAAGCGGGTGGGCGTCGAGGAGAACTTCTTCGACCTGGGCGGACACTCGCTGCTGGCCACGCGCCTGGTCTCCCGGGTACGGCAGGCCTTCGGCGTCGAGCTGCCGGTGCGCGCGCTCTTCGAGGGTCCCACCGTGGCGGAGGTGTCGAAGCGGGTCGAGGCGCTGAAGCGAGCGGCGCTGCCGCAGCGGGCGCCGGTGCTTCCGGTGCAGCGCACCGGGGCGCCTCCGCTCTCCTTCGCGCAGGAACGGCTCTGGTTCCTGGACCGCCTGCAGCAGGGGGGCAACTCCTACAACGTGTCCCAGGCCCTGCGGCTCTCGGGGGGTGCGGATGAGGCGGCGCTGGAGCGCGCGCTGGGGGAGGTCGTGCGGCGGCACGAGACTCTGCGCACCACCTTCACCGAGGTGGACGGCGTCCCCGCGCAGGTGATCGCGCCGTTCACCGGCTTCGTGCTCCCGGTGGAAGACCTGTCGGCGCAGGGCGAGCCGGAGCGGGAGGCGGCGGCGCGGCAGCGCGCCGCCGAGGACGCGGCGCTCCCCTTCGACCTCACCGCGGGCCCGCTCCTCCGCGCCCGTCTGCTGCGGCTGATGACCGACGAGCACGTCCTGCTGCTCGCCATGCACCACATCGTCTGCGACGGGTGGAGCATGCAGGTGCTCTTCCGCGAGCTGTGGACGCTGTACGAGGCGTACCGGGACGGGCGCGAGTCGCCGCTCCCGGAGTTGCCGGTGCAGTACGCCGACTACGCGGTGTGGCAGCGGGAGCAGCTGGGCGGCGAGGCCGAGCTGCGGCAGCTCGCCTACTGGAGGGAGCGACTCGCCGGAGCGCCGGAGCTCCTGGAGCTGCCGACCGACCATCCGCGGCCGCCGGTGCCGTCGTTCCGCGGCGCGAGCGTCCCGGTGAGCGTCCCGGTAGAGGTGATGGACCGGCTCCGCGAGCTGGCGCGCCGGGAGGGCACGACGCTGTACGTGGTGGCTCTCGCAGCCTTCCAGGTGCTGCTCTCCCGGTACAGCGGGAGCGAGGACGTGATGGTCGGCACCCCCATCGCGGGGCGGACGCGGCAGGAGGTGGAGGAGCTGATCGGGCTCTTCATGAACACGCTCGTGCTGCGCGCCGACCTCGCCGGCAACCCGAGCTTCCGCGAGCTGGTGCGAGGAGTACGGGAGAGCGTGCTCGGCGCGTACGAGCACCAGGAGGTGCCGTTCGAACGGGTCGTCGCCGAGGTGCAGCCGGAGCGGAGCCTCAGCCGCTCGACGCTGTTCCAGGTGATGTTCCAGCTGGACAACGCCGAAGCTTCCGCACCCGGCACGGGCGGGCTCGCGGTGCGGGGCGTGGAGGTTGAGCGCGAAGCCACCAAGTTCGACCTGACGCTGGTGCTGTACGCGCACCCCCGCGGAATCACCGGCGCGCTGCAGTACAGCACGGACCTATTCGGGCACGGGACCGCGCGGCGCATGGTGCAGCACCTGGAGCGGGTGCTGGAGCAGGTGGGGGACGACCCGGATCGGCGCCTTTCGCGGCTGCAGCTCATGGGGCGGGCGGAGCGGGCACGGGTGCTGGGATGGAACCGGACGGAGGCGAAGTATCCCGCGGACCGCTGCATCCACCAGCTCTTCGAAGCCCAGGCGGAGCGTACGCCGGACGCCGTGGCGCTCGCCTTCGAGGGCCGGACCCTCACGTTCCGCGACCTCGATGTGCGGGCGAACCGGCTCGCGCACCATCTCGCGGGGCGCGGGGTCGGGCCGGAGGTGCGAGTGGGGATCTGCATGGAGCGCGGCCCGGAGCTGATGGTCGCCATCCTGGGCGTGATGAAGGCGGGCGGCGCGTACGTGCCGCTGGACCCCTCCTTCCCGGCCGAGCGCATGTCGTACCTGCTGGCCGACTCGGGGGTGGCGGTGCTGCTGACCCACGCGAGGGTGCAGGACCGGCTCCCGCCGGGGGGCGGGGTGGAGGTGCTGGCCATCGACCGGGAGTGGGAGCGGATCGCGGCGGAGCGCGCGGACCCCCCGGAAAGCGGGGTAACCTCCGAGAACCTGGCGTACGTGATCTACACCTCCGGGAGCACCGGCCTTCCCAAGGGAGTGGCCATGCACCACCGGGGCGTGTGCAATTACATCCACTGGGGCGTGCGCGCCTACGGGGCCGACCAGGGCACAGGGGCTCCGGTCTTCACCTCCATGGCGGTCGACCTGACCGTCACCAACCTCCTCCCCCTGTTCGCGGGTCACCCCGTGAGCCTCCTTCCCGAGGAATCGCCGGTGGAGGCGCTCGCCCAGGTGCTGCGCGAGCAGCCCGGCTTCGGGCTGATCAAGATCACGCCCATCCACCTGGGGCTGCTCAACTCGATGCTCGCCCCCGGGGACCTGCCGGCCGCGGCGCACACGCTGGTGGTCGGAGCCGACTTCCTCTCGGCCGAGCCGACGGTCCCCTGGCAGGAGCACGCCCCCGGCGTGCGGCTGATGAACGAGTACGGCCCCACCGAGACCGTGGTGGGCTGCTCCGCATATGTGCTTCCCGCCGGAAAGCACCGCGCCGGACCGGTGCCCGTGGGGCGCCCGATCCAGAACATCACCTTCCACGTGCTGGACGCGCACCTGGAGCCGGTGCCGGTGGGACTGCCGGGCGAGCTCTACATCGGGGGCGCGGGCGTGGCGCGCGGCTACCTGGGCCGGCCGGAGCTGTCGGCCGAGAAGTTCGTCCCCGACCCCTTCGCGGATCCCGGGGCCCGCATGTACCGCTCCGGGGACCGCGCCAGGTGGCTCGCCGACGGCAACCTGCTGATCCTGGGCCGCACGGACGCCCAGGTGAAGATCCGCGGCTACCGGGTGGAGCTGGGCGAGGTCGAGGCGGTGCTGCGGCAGCGTCCGGAGGTGCGGGAGTGCGTGGCGGTGGTGCGCGAGGACCGGCCGGGCGACCGGCGGCTGGTGGCGTACGTGGTGGCCGATGCTTCTGCCGCCGACCCCGCGGAGCTGCGCGAGCACCTGCGGCGGAGCGTGCCCGAGTACATGGTGCCGAGCGCCATCGTGGTGCTCGATTCTCTCCCCCAAACGGCGACCGGGAAGCTGGACCGCAAGGTGCTGCCGGCGCCGAAGTACCCGGGGGCCGACCTGGAGTTCGACGAGCCGGAGAGCTACGTGGAGGTGCAGCTCATCCAGCTCTGGGAGGAGCTGCTCGGTGTGCAGGGGATCGGGGCCAGGCAGAGCTTCTTCGACCTGGGTGGGAACTCCTTCCTGGCGCTCCGGCTCTTCGCGCAGGTCAACCGTAGGTTCCACTGCGACCTTCCCGTGGCCACGCTCTTCGCCGGGGCCACGGTCCGCCAGATGGCGCATGCGATACTCGAGCAGAGGTCCGCGACGGCGGCGCCGCCCTCCTCGCTGGTCCCCCTGCAGCCCAACGGAGACCTCCCCCCGCTCTTCGTCATCCACTCGTCGGACCGCAACGTGATGGGCTACGTGAACCTGGTGCGGCACCTGGGGGCGGAGCAGCCCGTGTACGGTCTGCGGGACGTGGGGGAGGACCTGGCGCGGCCGATCACCCGGATCGCCGCCGAGCACGTCGCGGCGGTGCGGTCCCTCCAGCCGCGGGGGCCGTACTACCTGGCCGGCTGGTCGTTTGGGGGGTTCGTCGCGTACGAGATGGCCGTCCAGCTGGAGCGCGAGGGCGAGACGGTGGCCTTCGTCGGGCTGCTGGACACCATGTCCACCGCCCTCGCGCAGGAGTGGCCCTGGCAGGGGGACGCCGACCTCACGTCGACCCTGGCGCACGAGATCGCGGAGCAGACGCGGCGCCCGTTCACCCTGCGGCCCGAGGACCTGCAGGGGCTGGAGCCGGACGAGCAGGTGCGCCGGGCCGTCGAGGCGCTCCGCGAGCAGGGCGCCGTGCCCTCCGGGTTCGAGGCCGCGGTGCTGAGGGACGCGTGCCGCACCGTGCGCGACCGCAACCGGAGCTACGCCGGCTACGTGCCGGGCCGCTTCTCCGGAACGCTCACCCTGTTCCGGGCGAGCTGCCTTTCCCCACGCCACGAAGAGTTCTTCGCCCCGCTCGGCGACGACGATAGGCAAACGCTGGGCTGGTCGCGGCACGCCGATGCCCCGGTGGAGGTGCACCCGGTGCCCGGGACCCACGCGACGGTCGCAGCCGAGCCGCACGTGCGCGTGCTCGCGCGGCACGTGCGCGAGTCGCTGTCCGCGGCGCGGGAGCGCGCCGCGCGCCAACCCTCCACCGCCGTCCGCCCATGAACCAGCCCGCCGCCGCTCCCGATCAGGTCTGCATCCCCGCCCTGGCCGTGGGCGGATCCATGGTGCGCCGGAGGCACGTCCTCTCGGTCCTGGACCTGTCGCCGCAGGAGGTGCTGTACCTCTGCCGCCGGGCCGTCCGGATCAAGCACGCGTCCCCGGACCCGCAGACGCTGCGCGGGCGGACGGTGGGCGTCTACTTCCGGAAGTCGTCCACCCGCACGCGCACCGCCTTCACCGCGGGCGCCGGGCGCCTGGGCGCGACCGTGGTCACCTTCGGGCCCGACGACCTGCAGACGACCACCGGCGAGACGCTGGAAGACACCGCCCGCACCCTGGCCGGCTACCTGGACGTGCTGGTGATGCGCACCAACGGGAGCGCGGACGAGATGAAGAAGTTCGCCGCTCATCCCGGGATGTCCGCGGTGAACGCGCTCAACGAGGACGAGCATCCCACGCAGGCCCTGGCCGACCTGACCACCCTCCTGGAGCACTTCGGGCGGCTCGAAGGCCTCGACGTCCTCTACTGCGGCGAGGGGAACAAGTCGGCCGCAGCGCTGGCCCTGGCCATGAGCCGCATCCCCGGCACGCGCCTGACGCTGGCCACGCCCGAGGGGTACGGCGTTCCCGAGCGCACGCTCGCCGCCGCGCGGGCGATGGCGACGGATCACGGCACCGTCGTCGACCAGACCCACGACGCCTCCCGCCTCCCGAGGGGCGTGGACGTGGTCTACACCAGCCGCTGGCAGGAGATGGGGGTGGGCAAGCCCGACCCGGAGTGGCGAGCGCGCTTCCTCCCGTTCCGGGTCACGCGGGAGCTGATGAGGCGGGTTCAGAAGCCGCGCGGGACGGTGTTCATGCACGACCTCCCCGCCGTGCGCGGCGAGGACGTGGACGACGAGGTGCTCGACGGCCCGCAGAGCCTGGCCTGGGTGCAGGCTCAACACAAGCTCTTCAGCGCCATGTCAGTGCTCGAATGGTGCGGCGTGGGGGCCGTGGACGACGAGACCTGACGGGGCGATGCGACGACGACCTGCCGTGCGGAGCGCGCTTTTGGGCGTGATGCGAGGAAACGCCTGACCTCTGCGTGAGGCCCATGCAAACAGCAGCATTGCTTTTCGACACTCGTGGGGAGGCGAACCGGTGCGCGCCGGCGGCGCCGGCTCCGGCCCTCTTTCCAGCGGCCGGGGAAGCGTTCCGCACCGGGCACGCCGAGGTCTACGCGCACCACGGGGAGATCGTCCAGGGCGTCTTCTACTCGAGCGACGGCACGCTGGAGCACGCCCTGGTGACGCTCCCGTGCACCCTGTACCAAGCCCGGGCCCGCTTCCGCCCCCTGCCCTCGGGGCCGCTGACGGTGGAGCCCGCCGACCGCTCCCGGGCGCGGACCGCGGCCCGCCTGACGCTCGACGCACTCGGGCGGACCGGGTGGGGCGGCGCGGTCCGGATCGAGGGCAACGTGCCGCTCCGCTGGGGGTGCGGGTCGTCCACCACGGACGTCCTGGCCACCATCCGGGTGGTCGCCGACGCCTTCGGCGTCGAGCTACCGCCGCAGTGGATCGCGCGGCTCGCCGTGGCCTCGGAGACCGCGTCCGACTCGTTGATGTACGCGCCTGATCGCGCGGTCCTGTTCGCGCAACGCCGCGGCAGCGTCCTGCTGGACCTGGGCGGACCGCTCCCGGCGGTGCACGTGCTGGGGTTCAACACGGAGGTGGATCGCGGGATGGAAACCCTTTCGCTGCCGCCCATCCAGTACTCCTCGTGGGAGATCGAGGCCTTCCAGCCGATCCTGGGTCTGCTCCGCCGCGCGGTCGAGCAGCAGGACCCGGTTCTCCTGGGCCGGGTGGCCACGGCGAGCACGAAGATCACCCAGCGCCATCGTCCCAAGCGGTTCATGTCCCAGGTGCTCCACCTCGCGGAGGACGTCGGCGCGGTGGGTGTCCAGGTGGCGCACAGCGGGACCGTGGCGGGCTTCCTGTTCGAGCCTGGGAACGGTGTGGCGCGCCGGATGGAGGACGCGCGGGCCGGTCTGCGCCGCGTGGGCCTGTCCACCTGCTGGGAGTTCTCCACCGACCCCGCCCTGCAGCCGGAGGGTCTCTCGTGAGCGGCCCCGTCATCAACGCGAACTTCGTGGACGCCATCGCGCTGCCCAGGGTCGTCTGGCTGCGCCCCAACCTGATCGGGCTGGCGTTTCCGCTGATGAAGCTCCTGCCCGCCCGGTTCATCGTCCGCAAGGCGCTCGAGCAGGGCGAGCTGGCGCCGGGCGCCCCGATCGCGGAGACCACCTCGGGCACCTTCGGGCTGGCGCTGGCGATGGTCGCGCGGCTGCAGGGGTTCCCGCTGGTGCTGGTGAGCGATCCGGCCATCGATCCACCGCTGCGCCGCAGGCTGGAAGACCTGGGGGCCGCCGTGCACATCGTCCACAAGACGGGGCCCTCCGGCGGGTACCAGCAGGTGCGGCTCGAGCGTCTGGAAAGGGTGCTGGACGCCACGCCCGGCAGCTTCTGCCCTCGGCAGTACAGCAATCCGCACAACCCGGGGAGCTACGCCCCCTGCGCCGAGCTGCTGGTGCACGCAGCCGGCGCGATCGAGTGCCTGGTGGGCACGGTCGGGTCCGGCGGCTCGGTGTGCGGGATCTCGTCGTACCTGCGCCTGCTCTTTCCCGAGCTCACCGTCATCGGCGTCGACACGCACCGGAGCGTGATCTTCGGACAGTCCGACGCCGGGGGAGGGCGCACGCTGCGGGGCCTGGGGAACAGCATCATGCCCCCCAACGTCGACCACACGACCTTCGACCTGGTGCACTGGGTGGGTGCCGCGGAGGCCTTCCGTGCCACCCGCCAGCTGCACCGCGACCACGCGCTCTTCATGGGTCCCACGAGCGGCGCCGCCTACCTCGTGGCCGACTGGTGGGCCCGCCGGAACCCGGACTCCCTGACGGCCGTGGTCCTGCCGGACGAGGGCTACCGATACCAGGACACGGTCTACGACGACGCCTGGCTGAACCAGAAGGGGCTCCGCCTGGAGAGCCTCCCCGGGGAGCCGGTGGAATGGGACTACCCCCACGACGGCGACGATCCCTGGTCGTTCTACCGGTGGGGACGCCGGCCGTACGCGGAGGTGATGCAGTCCCCCGAGCTGGAGCTGATCCCGTCATGAGCCGGGAACCGACGCGCAGGGTGCTGCTCTTCATCGAGAGCAACACGAGCGGGACGGGGCGCACCTTCGTGCGGACCGCCCGAAGCATGGGCTTCAGCCCGGTCCTGGTCACCGCCAGGCCGGAGAAGTACGCGTACCTCGCCGAGGAGGGCGCGCCGGAGGTGGTGGTCGTGCCGCGGGTCGGGGAGGACGAGCTGTACGCCCTGATCCAGCGCCGGTTCGGGGGGAGCGCCGGAGTGGCCGGGATCACCTCCAGCTCGGAGTACTACGTCGCCACCGCGGCGGCCCTGGCCGCGCGGTTCGGCCTCCCGGGGCCGGACGCGGGGTGCGTTCGGGCCGCTCGAGACAAATCGCGCCAGCGCGAGGTGCTCGCCGCCGCCGGGGTTCCGGTGCCGGCGTTCCGGGTGGCCACATCCGCGTTCCCGGCCGCGGCCGCAGCGCGGGAGCTCGGCTTTCCCGTGGTGGTCAAGCCGGTGGATGGAAGCGGAAGCGTGGGAGTCCGGGCGTGCGCCGACGCCGGCGAGGTGGAGAGCCACGCACTGTCGATCTTCGCGTCGGGCGAGGGTGAGGAGCGGCGGGTGCTGGTGGAATCGCTCGTGCCCGGCGACGAGTTCTCCGTCGAGGTCTTCTCCGGCCGGGTGGTCGGGATCACCCGCAAGCACCTGGGGAGTCCGCCGTTCTTCGTGGAGGCGGGGCACGACTACCCGGCCGACGTCTCCCCCGAGCTGGCCCGTACTCTCGCCGACACCGTCGTGCGCGCCACCGGGCTTCTCGGCCTGGGCTGGGGCCCGCTCCACTGGGAGCTGCGGGTGCGGGACGGCCGGGCCGTCCCCATCGAGGTGAACCCGCGCCTGGCGGGTGGGTTCATCCCCGAGCTGGTCCGCTGCGCCCAGGGGATCGACCTGATCCGGGAGACCCTCCGGCTGACGGTGGGCCAGGTGCCGGATCTCGCCCCGCGCCGGCGCCGGCATGCATCCATCCGCTTCCTCTTCGCGCCCCGTGCGGGGCGGCTCGCGGCGGTGCACGGAGCGGCCGGCGCGCTCGACCGCGTCGGCGTCGCCCACGTGAGCCTGTACCGCCGCCCGGGGGACGAGCTCTCCATCCACGAGGACTTCCGCGACCGAATCGGCCACGTGATCGCCTGCGCCGAGCGGCTCGACGCCGCGGCGCGCACCGCAGCGGACGCCCGAGACGGCATCCGCATCGTCGTCGACGCGCCCGCTGCCGCGCCCCGGGCGGGCGTGGGGGAGGGAGGTGGCTGATGGAGGACACCGGACGGATCCGGGAGCCGCTGGACTGGCGCGCGAGGCGGATCGTCTTCGGCGACGACGCCGACCGGGAGATCCGCGAGGAGCTGCCGTTCTACGTCCGGATCGACCGGGCGCACCTCGTCATGCTGATGGAGGTGGGAATCCTTCCCCGCGGTACCGGGCGGCGTCTGCTGGCCGCGACGGACCAGCTCGTCGCCGCGGACTACGCGCCGCTCAGGGGAAGGCCCGCGCCGCGCGGGCTCTATCTCCTCTACGAGCACTGGCTGATCGAGACGCTCGGGGAGGCGACCGGCGGCGCGGTCCACCTCGGCCGGTCGCGCAACGACATGAGTGCGACGGTGCTGCGGCTGCGGCTGCGGGGCGTGTACCACCGGTTCGTCCGCGAGGTGCTCCGACTGCTGGCCGTCCTCGTCCGCCGCGCGGAGCGGTACGCACGCACGACGATGCCGGTCTACACCCACTACCAGGCCGCGCTGCCGGTGACCTACGGGCACTACCTCGCCGGGGTCGCGGTCGCCCTCCTGCGCGACCTGCACGGGATCGAGGCGGTCGCCGCCGACCTGGCCCGGTGCCCGCTCGGCGCGGGGGCGGCGGGGGGGACGACCGTACCGATCGACACCGGGCGGACCGCGCGGCTCCTGGGCTTCTCGGACGGCGTCCTGCACTCGATCGACTCCGTGGCGTCGCGCGACATGGTGCTGCGCCTCCTCGCGGCCGGGACCGTGCTGGGCGCGACGCTGAGCCGGCTCGCCACGGACCTGCAGCTCTGGAGCACGGCGGAGTTCGACCTGGTCCGCTTCCCGGACCGGCTGGTCGGCTCCAGCTCCATGATGCCGCAGAAGCGCAATGTCTTCCTCCTGGAGCACGTCAAGGGCCGCGCCGGGGCGCCGCTGGGCGCCCTCACCGCCGCGGCCATGGCCATGCACGCCACCCCGTTCAGCAACTCGGTCGCCGTCGGGACGGAGGGAGTGAAGCCTCTCTGGGGCGCCCTGGAGCAGCTGACGGAAGCGGTCGTGCTCACGCGGCTCCTCGTGGCCGGCGCACGGCCGCAGCCCGAGAACATGCGGCGGCGTGCGCGGGAGGGCTTCACCGCCGCCACCGAGCTCGCGAACCGGCTGGTGCTGGACGGCGGCCTCGCCTTCCGCCGCGCGCACCACCTCGTCGGGGAGGTGGTCACCGCGGCGAACCGGCGTGGAGAGCCGCTCGACGCCTCGGTGGACGCCCTTCTCCGGGAGCACGGGCTCGCGGCGGACACGGCCGGGCTGGACCCGGCCGCGGTGGCGGCGGCGGCCGCGTACGGCGGCGGACCGGCCGAGCCCTCCCTGCGGCGGACGGCTTCGGAGCTAAGGCGGGAATGGACGGGTGCCGCGCGCCGGCTCGACGGCCTGAGCCGGGGGTGGCAGGAGGGAGACCGGGCGCTGGAGCTCGCGGTGGCCGGGGCGCTGGCGGAGGACCTTCCGCCGCTCCCGGCGCGGCGCGAAGTGCGTGCCGCGGATCGGGAAGCGACCGCGGCCGGGGGGGCTGTGGGTGGGCGGGCCGACACGGATCAACCCTGAACAGGTGCTCATGGCAAATCCACGGATCGATCGCCTCGCGCGGTGGCGCGCACTCCTGGGCCTGCTCTGGAGGGCGGCGCGCTGGCGGGCGGCGGGGTTCGGCGTCCTGCTCCTCGTGATGGGATTGCTGCCGACGGCGGTGATCCTGGCGACCGGCGCGCTCGTCCGGTCCATCCCCGGCGCGGTGGAGAGCGGGCTGCTCTCGGCCGGCGGACAGCCGACGCTAGTGGCCCTCGCCGCACTCGGGCTCTTCCTGGGCGGGCTCGCCCTCGGAGGGAACGCCGTGGCGCACCTCTCCCGCGTGCTCGACTACGCGTTCGCCCTGGAGGTGCACCAGACGGTCGCCCGCGCCACCCTGGGAACGCCGGGGCTCGCGCCGCTGGAGGACCCCGTGCTCGCCGACGAGCTGCAGGCCATCCAGGACGCGGACCGGCGCGGCGTGCTCTGGACGACCATGACGGCGCTCTCCAGCGTCGTCACCACGCGACTCCAGGGGATCGGTGCGTTCGTGGTGCTCCTGGGCTTCGAGTGGTGGGCGCCGCTCCTGCTGCTGGCGGCCTGGCAGCTGACCAACCTGCTCGACGCGAAGGCGACCGAGAACGGAGTGAGCGTCAACATGAACGACGGCGCGGTGAAGATGCGGCGCTCGGAGTACCTGCGCTCGCTCGCGGTCGATCCACCCGCCGCCAAGGAGATCCGGGTGTTCGGGCTGAGCGGGTGGGTGGTGGAGCGGTACGCCGACGCCTGGATGGACGCCCTCCGGGTGATGTGGCGGAGCCGGAGAGCCAACAAGGGGCTCGCCGCCGCCACCACGCTCACGCTGGCCCTCTCGCACGCGGCGGTGCTCGGCGCGCTCGGCCTGGCGGCGAGCCGCGGCGACATCGACGCCGCGGCGCTGCTCGTCTTCATGCAGGCGGTCATCGCCACCGCCGACCTGGGGATGATCGGCGACTGGAGGTGGCTGCTCACCCAGTCGCTGGCGGTGGCGGAGCGCACGGCCGGCCTGCGGTCGCGGGTGCCTTCCGCGTCCCCCGCCGAGCCGGCCGAGCCGGCCGAGCCGCCGGCCGGGCGGGGCGGGAAGGTCGCTCTGCGCCTCGACGGCGTGCGGTTCACCTACCGCGGCCGGGAGCGGCCCGCCCTGGACGGGCTCTCGCTGGAGATCCCCGCCGGCCAGTCGCTGGCGATCGTGGGCGAGAACGGGGCGGGGAAGAGCACGCTGATCAAGCTGCTGTGCGGGCTCTACGAGCCGGATGCGGGGCGCATCACCGTGGACGGGGGCATGTCTCCGCGCCAGGCGCGGGGGAGGATCGGGGTCATCTTCCAGGACTTCGTGCGCTACCCGCTGCCACTGCGCGAGAACGTCGCCTTCGGGCACCTCCCCCTGCTGGACGATTCCGAGGCGTTGGAGGGCGCGCTGCGCGACGCCGGGGGTGCCGGACTCCTCGGGGCGCTTCCCGGGGGGTGGGACACGGTGCTCTCCCGCGAGTTCGAGGGCGGCGCGGATCTGTCCGGGGGGCAGTGGCAGCGGGTGGCGCTGGCCCGGGCGCTGACCGCGGTCCGCGGGGGAGCCGGCCTGCTGATCCTCGACGAGCCGACCGCCAGCCTCGACGTACGGGCCGAGACCGAGCTCTTCGAGCGGTTCCTGGAGGTGACCCGGGGCGTCACTACCATCCTGGTCTCGCACCGGCTCTCGAGCGTCCGACACGCGGACCGGATCGTGGTGCTCCATGGAGGCCGGGTGGTGGAGGACGGGACCCACGACGAGTTGATGCGTGCCGGCGGCCGGTATGCCGGGATGTTCACGCTGCAGTCCGAGCGGTTCTCCATCGTGCAGGTGGCCGGCGTCCACACAGCCGAGGAGGCGCACCATGCGTGAGCACCTACGTGCGGTCGCCCTGCTGGTGCGGACCGCGTGGCGGACCGATCCCTGGCGCTCGATCGGGCTCCTGCTGGAGCCCCTGAGCTTCCTCCGTTTCCCGCTGTTCGCCTGGTTCCTGCGCCTCGTGGTCGACGGCGCGCTCCGGCAGGACCTCCGTCTCCTGCTTCTTGGCGCGGCGGGAATCACCGCCACGCGCGTCCTGTGGTTCGTCGGCATGTGGACGGGCGGGTGGATGCGCAACCGGCTGATCGAGGAGGTGGGGTTCGCCCTGGACCGGGAGATCACGACCGTCACCTCCGGGCTCCCCGGCGTGGAGCACCACGAACGCGCCGACTACCAGGACCGCCTGGAGCTGCTGCGGCAGCAGCAGGGGATCCTGGGCGGCGCGCTCAATTCCCTGATCTACACGGCCAACGTGGTGGTCGGCGGGCTGAGCACCCTGGTGGCGCTCGTGTTCGTGAGCCCGTGGCTGCTCCTGCTGGTCCCCTTCGCGCTCCCGGCCCTGCCGCTCGCCGCCGTGAAGCAGCGATGGCTCGCGGCTGCCGAGGAGCGCTCGGCGCCGCCCTCCCGCCGTTCCCGCCAGCTCCGGGCGCTCGCGTTCGACCGCAACGCGGGGATGGAGCTGCGGGTGTTCGGACTGGAGCGGGAGATGCTATCCCGCTTCCGGAAGGCCTGGGACGAGGCGCGGGGACCGAGGCTCGCCGTGGGACGTCGGGTCGCGCTCCTGGACAGTGCGGGCGACCTGCTCTTCCTGGCGGGCTTCTTCGGGGCCGTGGGGCTGATGCTCTCGAGGGCGAGCCGCGGCCAGGCCACGGTGGGCGAGGTGGTGATGGTCGTCTACCTCGCCCAGCAGGTGAGGGCCAGCGTCGTCGAGCCGGTCCAGCGGGTGACCGGTCTCGGCGAGGTGCTGCGCGCGGCGGGCCGGATGCTCTGGCTCCAGGACTACGCCCGCGGCGCGGCCCGGCCGGGGGGACGATCGGCGCCCGCACGCCTGGAGGAGGGGATCGTCTTCGAGCGCGTGTCGTTCCGTTATCCCGGCACCGAGCACTGGGCGCTGCGGGACATCTCCTTCCGCATCCCCGCCGGGGCCGTGGTCGCCCTGGTAGGGGAGAACGGGGCGGGGAAGACGACGGTAGTGAAGCTCCTCTGCCGGATGTACGAGCCCACCGAGGGGCGCATCCTCGTGGATGGGGTGCCCCTGGCCGAGATCGAGGTGGAGGCGTGGCGCCAGAGGCTCTCGGCGGCGTTCCAGGACTTCGCCCGCCTCGAGTTCACGGCGCAGCAGTCCGTGGGCGCGGGTGACCTGTCCCAGGTGGATGACCGGGCCGCGGTGCACGCGGCGCTGGACCGGGCGGGGGCGGTGGACGTCCTCGACGCGCTCCCCGGCGGCGTGGACACCCAACTGGGAGCCCGGTGGGAGGGCGGCGCGGACCTCTCCACCGGTCAGTGGCAGAAGCTGGCGCTGGGCCGGGCCCTGATGCGCGAGGACCCTCTCGTGACCTTCTTCGACGAGCCCACGGCCAGCCTGGACGCCCTGGCCGAGTACGCGCTCTTCGAGCGCTACGCCCGGGCCGCCCGCTTCGGCGCCGCCCGGGGCGCCGTCACCATCCTGGTATCGCACCGCTTCTCCACGGTGCGCTCCGCCGACCTCATCCTGGTGTTCGACGGGGGGAGCGTAACCGAGCTGGGCGGCCACGACGAGCTGCTGCGGCGGGACGGGCTCTACGCCGAGCTCTACTCGATGCAGGCGCGCTCGTACACCTGAAGGGGGCACAGGACCATGGGACGTGACCTTGGATTCGAGCGCGCGATCCAGTTCGCTGCGGAGCTCATCCGGATCCCCAGCCTGCCCGGAGAGGAGGGGAAAGTGGCGCATCGCATCGTCGAGGAGCTGCGGGCGCTGGGCTTCGACGAGGCGAGGACCGACCGCGCCGGGAACGTGATCGGCTGCATCGCGGGGACGGAGGGTGCCCCCGCGGTGATGCTCTCCTCCCACATGGATGTGGTAGACGTGGGAGATGTGGACGGGTGGGAGCACGATCCATACGGCGGCGCCGTGGCGGACGGGTGCCTGCACGGCCGGGGGGCCATGGACGTGAAGGGCCCGCTGGCCATCCAGGTGTACGCCGCCGCCCGGTTCGTGGACGAGCGGCCGTCCGGCGACCTACTCATGGCCTTCTCGGTCCACGAGGAGAAGGGCGGATGGGGAATGATGCACCTGATGTCGTCGTGCGGGGTCCGCCCCGGCGCCGTGATCCTGGCCGAAGCCACCGGGGGCGACCTGTGCACGGGGCACCGCGGCCACGCCGAACTCGCGGTGGACATCCACGGCCGCGCCGCGCACGCCAGCGCGCCCGAATGCGGCCGGAACCCCAACCTCGTCCTCCCCCACGTTCTCCTGGCAC
Source organism: Longimicrobiaceae bacterium (assembly GCA_035936415.1). NCBI lineage: Bacteria > Pseudomonadati > Gemmatimonadota > Longimicrobiia > Longimicrobiales > Longimicrobiaceae > Longimicrobiaceae bacterium. Next base: position 14,441 of record DASYWD010000543.1, on the reverse strand, counting down.
TCCGGGAGCTGACCCAGACGCAGCCGGAGGACCCCGTCCTGGGTCGCGCCACGCTCACGCCCACGGTCGTCGAGTGCTGGCCCAAGAGCGGCAACGTGATCCCCGACCGCGTGCGCGTCACGCTGGACCTGCGGGTCCTGCCGGGGTGGGACGAGCCCCGTGCGCTGCAGGAGATCCGCGCCCGCCTCTCGGAGCGGGTGCCGGCGGTCGACGGGCTCCGAGTGGAGGTGCTCCCCGGCCGCGCCACTTTTCGCGCGTGGACGGGGTGGGCGAGCGAGGACAGCAACTTCACCCCCGGCTTCCTGCTGCCCGACGATCACCCCGTGGTGCAGGCCGCGGCCAAGGCCCTCCGCGCCGCCACGGGGGTCGCCCCGGGGATTCGCCCGTGGAAGTTCGGCACCGATGGGGGGCACACCTGCGGGACCCACGGGATTCCGACGATCGGCTTCGCGCCGGGACGGGAGGCGCTGGCGCACACCACCCGCGAGAGGCTGGAGCTCGGGGAGGCGCGGATCGCGTTCGACGCATACCCCGCGCTCATCCGCTCCGTGCAGGCGTCGCTGGTGGTGGCCAGGGGGATCCCGGTCCAGGCGCTGGCGACCAGCGGGACGGCCGCCGCGCCCCGGCCGTAGGGCCGCGCGCCGCCGTTCCCGGGGCCTCGCGAAGACGCCTGAAGGCCGCGGAACGGACTTCTTTGGAGAAAGGGGAACAAGATGCAGGAGGCGGTTCACGGACGGGGAGAAATGAGCGGCGAGCGGCCATGGCCTGCTCCGGATCCGCTCACCCTGAAGGGGCTGGTGGAGGGGTACGCGGATCCCCACGGCCTCTACGACGCGCTGCGGGAGCGCGACCGGATCAGCTTCGACCCGGCGAACCGCTGCTGGCTCGTGACCGGGCAGGCCGTGCTGCGGCAGATCCTCTCGGACGACCGCTTCGTCTCCGATGTCGCGCTCGCGGTGCCGCAGCCCCGGCGAGGCGCCCGCCGCTCGTTCATCGCGGACGCGGTCCAGAAGCAGATCATCTTCGCCGACGGCCCGAAGCAGGTGAAGATGCAGCGGGCGGTGCTGGAGGAGCTCGCCCGCCGGTCGGACGCGCTCCTCCCCCCGCTCCGTGCCGCCGCGCTCGCCCTGGCGGAGCGCGCCCGCGAGCGGCGCGAGGTGGACTTGGTCAGTGACTTCGCCGTCCCCTACTCGATGGAGGCGATCTCGATGATCGTGGGGCTCCCCGCGCAGAGCTCCGGCGAGATGGAGCGGCTGGAGCGCTGGGCGACGACCTTCGCCAACGTCACCAGCGGATACCTGCAGGTGGAGGTGGAGGAGATCGTCCACCTGGGCGATTACTTCCGCGCCCAGGTGGCGGCGCGCGGGGGGAGGCCCTCCGAGGACCTCATCGGCGCGCTGCTGCGGGACGGCGGGCTCGACGACGAGGAGGAGGTCGTCATCCAGTGCATGATGGCTTTCGCGGCGGGGCGGGTCACCACCCAGAAGCTCCTGGGCAACGGCCTCCCGCTCCTCCTCCCGGAGTGGAGCACGTGGCGCGAGCGGATCCGGGCGAACCCCGGCTCGGTCCGCCGGCTCACGGACGAGCTCCTCCGCATGGTGACCCCCACCCGGTACCTGGTCCGCTACGCGACCGGCGACGTCCACTTCGCCGACGAGTCCACGGACGGCTGCACCATCCGGCGCGGCGAGAAGGTGGTCCTCTTCCTGGAGGCGGCCAACCGTGATCCGGATGCATTCCTCGATCCGCACACGCTCCAGGGCGACCGCAAGCCGAACCCGCACGTCGCCTTCGGCTTCGGCGCGCACCGCTGTCCCGGGGCATCGGTCGCGCGAATCGAGATCCAGGTCGCGCTCCAGACGCTGCTGGAAACGCTCGTGGAGATCCGTCCGGACCCATCAGCCCCGCCGACCTGGGAGCCGAACCCGAACCTGGGAGGCTACGCCTCCTACAGGTGTCTCTGCGCCTGACGCCGGAAGGGGGGCACCGGCCGGGAGGCACGCCACCAGCCATTTGTGTGGCCCCGTCGCACCGCGGTCGCGGTCCGACGACGCCCACACGAAACGGACGAGATATCCGATGAGCAACTCTTCTAAGAGCGTGTTATGAACCAGAGGGGAGCTGAGTTGTATTCGACCGGATGTCGAATCGCAAAGCGTACCCCAGTGATGTCAGCGACGAGGAGTGGGCCTTCGTTGCGCCGTACCTGATCCTGCTGCCGGTCACGGCAGGCCAACGCGAGCACAGCCTGCGCGAGGTCTTCAACTGCTTGCGCTGGATCGTGCGCACCGGCTCGCCCTGGCGCTACATGCGCACGATCTTCCGCCCTGGGCAGCGGTCTATCAGCAGATGCAGCGCTGGCTTCGCGCCGGTGTCTTCGAGCGAGGTGCTGAACACCTCCACGCTCAAGCTGATGCGCAAGAGCGCGTCGGTGTTCCAGAACCTGCAGTTCCTGATGAATGCCCTCGCTACAATATCTATCCGGCATGGAACCTACTCATCGGCTTCCCCGGCGAAGAGATCGACGTCTACGCGAAGTACCTGCAGGACATCCCGCTCCTGACCCACCTCCCCCCCGGGCGGGGTGTTCCTGGTGCGATTCGACCGCTTCAGCCCCTACTTCGTCGAGGCGGAGCAGTACGGCCCCGACCTGCACCCGCTCGACTGGTACCGGTTCACCACCTTCCCACTCGAGGCCCGACGCGCTACGTGACCTGGCCTACCACTTCGCGGACCACAACTACACCGCGCCGTACGCGATGAACGCGGCCAGGATGGTCACCCGGCTGCGCGAGAAAGTGAACGGGTGGACCACCCTCTGGAGCGACGAGCGGATCCGGCCCCGCCTGCAGCTCCGCCGACAGGGCGGGATCACGAGCGTGGTCGACTCCCGCTCGGGCACGGAGGTGGAGTGCCCGATCCGCGAGGAGAGCCGCCGTCTTTTGGGGCGCTCGGCACGGCGAAGAAGATCCCTGCCCTGTCCAAGGAGCTGCAGGTCGAGGCGGAGCTGAGCGGGCTCGTGGAGCTGGGCCTGGCCGGGAGGGAGACCGTTACATGAGCCTCATCGTACCCCCGAAGACCCCGGTCACGGTGCCGTTCGTTCAGCCCGCGGAAGCGGTCGCACTCGGATGAGGGGCCTCCCCGCGTCGGGGTCACGACCGCTCGTCGTGCTCGCGCTGACGTATCAGTTCGCTCAGCGGGAGCCTGATTCCTGCGCGGGCGTTGGCCCGCCGCACGAAGTCCGGGGTCACGTCGTGGCCGCGCAGCTGCACGAGCTGGTCGATGGTGAGCCGGCCGTAGCCCAGCTCCCGCATCTCCCGCACGAAGCGGAAGCTCACCCCGTGACCCCGCAGACGGACCAGATCCTCGGCGGGGAGGCCTCGGTGGCCGAGCGCGGCCATTTCCCGCACGAACTCGGGGGTGACGCCGTGGTCGCGCAGCCGGATCAGCTCCTGGAGCGTCCCCATCCGGTATCCCGCCGCCCCCATCCCCCGCAGGAATTCCAGCCCGGCCGCGTGCTTCCCCGCCCGGACCAGCTCCGCGACGTCGGGGCGGGGGTAGCGCTGGGAAGCCAACTCGTCCAGGTAGGCGATGCCGACGTCGTGCAGCGCCAGCGAGAGCTGCTGCCACCCCGTCGGCCGCCCCACCCCCCGGCGCTCTAGCTCCGCGGCGAAACCCGCGTCCGGGGCGAACTCGCAGTCACCGGAGCCGCGGCCCGTGCGGAACCACCCCTCGCAGTCGAACGAACCCGCCTCGTACCGGAGCCGGAAGCGCACCTGCGCCCTCGGCGACTCCACCTCGGCCGGCGTGAGTCCCTCCAGCCTCCGCAGGGGGACCGGACGGCTCGTCAGCCCGTCCTCTCCGCCGCGCGTGCGGTAGCTCAGCGTGAACTGGAGGGTCCGGGGCGCCTGGCCTGCCGGGCTCTTGGCGGCGGCGGTCCACTGGAGCGGGGGAACCTCCTGCGCGGAGGCGGGTGTGGCGGCGAGGTAGACCAGCGCGGCGAGCGCGGCTGAGGCTGCGGTACGTGGCATAGGACGGTTCCGGTTCGGGGTGGAGCGGCTGCGGCGACGGATCGGGAGGCGGCGAGTCTCCCGCGCCCAACTAGGGGTTCAGCCAGTAGCTCATCTTGACCACGAGCACGTTGTCGGGCCGGGCAGCAAACAGCGCGCTGCGGTCGCGTCCGAAGGCGAAGTCGCCGACGGGCGCCACGTCGTTGCGGAGCTGTTGCCACGCCACGTACAGGGTGGATCCGGGGCGCCATTCCCACCGGAGGATCGCGTTGCCCCGCAGCGACCGGAAGTTGAAGTCGGGATCGGCAAGCTCGAACGACGGGGCTCCCTCGGATCTCCCCAGGGGGAAGATCGTGTAGGTCGCTCCGTCGCGCACCACGCTTCCGACCTGGGTGCCGTAGGTGCGGAACTCGCTGGTCCGGGCGGCGGCGAGCTCGGCCGGGTGGCCGAACGCCTGGCTGGACAGGAACGGCTGCGCGTAGACCTGGAGCGACAGGGTGGGGGTGAACGTCACGTTGACGCGTGTCTCGAGCCAGACGGTCGTCTGGTCGAGCGGAGCGAACACGTAGCGCGAGCCGAAGGTGTGCTCGGCGGAAGGGTCGGGGATCGTTTCCAGGAACTGGGCCGCGGAGTGCCTGCGGGAGGCCCCCGGGGCGAGAGAGACGCTCCAGCCCGGCGCCGGCCTGGCAGCGACGTCGAGGACGGCCGACCCTCCCCAGCCTCCCAGGTCGTCGCGCACGTACGAGGCGGACGGCATCGCGCGAACCGGTCTGCGCTGGTCGCTCACGACGACGACGCTGCCCCGGACGGTCCCCGGCCGCCGCGCGACCGGTCCGCCGCGGGTGAGGCGGTCGTCGTGGGAGGCGGCGGTCACCGTCAGGCCGGCGAAAGCGCGCCAGTAGCCCAGGGTCTGGAGACCGGCCTGGAGGCCAGCCGTGCCGAGCGTGCGATCTCCGTCGAAGTTCCACCCGGCGTCGGACCGTCCCGTGACGTCCCAGTAGCGCAGCCACCGGCCCGGCCGGTTCTCTACGTAGGTGATCCTGGCCTGGCTCTCCACCCGGTTCGCTTGGTCTTGGTAGCCCAGGTCGTTGATCTCGAATCCCGGAGTGGTCGTCCTCACGGTGGCGCCGTAGCGCCAGTGGCGGCCGCGGCGGTGCTGCAGGTCGAGCTGTGTCGCCAGCCCCGCCAAGGAGGTCGCGGACGAATCCACCTGGAACGCGCGCGCGTCCGGGCGCTGGAAGTACCGCCGCGGCGCCTGCTGCGTGCGGACCAGCGCCTCCGGGGTGCCGGAGACGTAGCTGCCGGCGCCGAACCCGCTCAGGGTCCACGTGCGATTCGCCCACTGCTGGACGAAGTCCACGCCGCCGGAGTAGGCGGCGCTGTGCAGGGTGGAGCGCAGCACGTCCGAATCGAGCCGCCGGTTTACCGCGGTGAACATCCCGCCGACCACCGACTGGCCGGACCGGGCGTCGCGGCGGAGCCTGGCGGCGAAGTAGCTGGTCAACGGCTCGACGGTCATATCGTCTGCCCTGCCGTCGACTGCGAGGTACCGTGCCGTGGTACGCCCGGTGACCGCGCTGAGCGCCCCGATCGCCCATCCCGAGCGCGTACGCCCCGAGAGCTTGCCGGCGCCGAGGATGTGGGCCGCATTCGGAGCGTCCACGGCGGTCCCGGCAGGGCTGAGTTGCGGCGCGCGGCCGATGCGGCGGGAGTAGAACACGTCGTTCCCCCCGGCTCCGAACCTGAAGATGTCCGCGCCTTCGATGAAGAAGGGGCGCTTTTCCTGGTAGCGGGTCTCCGCGTCCGTGAGGTTGACCTCGGCCGGGTCGACCTCCACCTGCCCGAAGTCCGGGTTCAGGGTCAGGTCCAACGTCAGGTCGGAGGTGGCGCGGTACTTCAGGTCGAGGCCGGCCGAGATCCCCAGGTCGCGGTCCGCGCGGAAGGGGTTGTCACCGCGGTCCACGTCCTCGCCACGCGCGAGGGTGTACGGGAGGATCTCGAGGCGCTTCCTGGCGGTCCCGGTACGGAGATCATGGAGATGGCCGTACCGCGGGATTCCGCCGGGCTCGGTGCTCGGCGTGAAGGCGAACGCCGTAAACTCCTGGTTGCGGGCGCGGGACCGCTCGATTTGGATGCCCCAGACCTGGTCGCTACCGGGGTTGAAGCGGAGCTGGGAGAAGGGGATCCGCATTTCGGCGGTCCACCCGGAGCTGTCCACGGCGGTCGCCGCCTCCCAGACTGGATCCCATGAGTCGTCCTCGCTGCCGCCGGCCCGGATCTGGTCCCTCCGGACACCCGACGGATTCAACTCGACGGCGAAGGCGGTCCGATGATCGTGGTAGCTGTCGAGAATGACGGTGAGCCAGTCGGACCTGTCCATCGGTCCGTCCCGGCGCACAAGGCGAGTCGAGACCGGCTCCGTGTCTTCGAGACGCGCACCGATGTAGAGCGCATCGCGGTCGAACAGAATGCGGACCTCCGTTCGCTGAGTCGCCGGTGCACCTTCGCTCGGCACGATCTGCGTGAACTCGGTTGCCGGGGCGGCGGTCAGCCACGTTTCCTCGTCGAGCCGGCCATCGATGCGGATCGGCTGTGTGGCTGGTGCGGCGCGCAGGATGGGCGCAGGATGCGTGGCCGGAACGGGGATGTTCGCGCGCGGAGACGGTGCCTGCGCGCTGGCGAGTCCGGGGACGCAGAGGGCGGAGAGAAGTAAGCGGCGCATGGATTCTAGGTGGTGCGCGGGTGAGCCGGGACATCACGCCGGGGCGCCGTATCGTGCCCTCGGGCGAGCGAGTGTCGAGCGGCGGGTGTCGACCGCTCGCTCAGCGACCGGATTGCTTTCTTCCCCAGGTCGGTCGGCAGGAGGCCGGAGGGGGGCTGTGTATCGGGCCTCCTGCAGCAAAGCGCTGCGCCGGCCGGAGCCGCCGTGTTCGACTCCCTGACGTCAGTGGATGACGCGAGAGTCCGGTGTGAGGCGGACGTCCCGCGACTTTCTCAAGTCGCGGGAGATGTTGATGCGCTTCAACCAGCGGTCGGTCCCGTCGTGGCGGGCTCTGAACGGCTTGCGACCGTGCACCGCCTTCCAGTTGTCGACGAAGAGGAAGTCGCCGGGGAGGAGCACTAGGTCCCTGATCGACGCGTCCACCTGCCGGCACAGCTCGTCGAGCGCGGCCTGTGCCTCGGCGTTGTCGCGGACCGGGTCCATGAAGTACGGGTCGAGCCGGATGTATGGCGAGTCCATCCCCCCCGAGAACACCGCGATCTTCTCGGGCGATCTCCACATCTGCTCGACCCTGGCATACGCCCGCTGCACCAGCTTCTCCTCCTCGGGCGAGCGACCGTTGCTCGTCGTACGGTTCTTGGGGAGGTGAGATTCGTCCGGGCGGATGGTGAAGTGCGGCTCGGAGAGGATGCGTACCTGCTCGGGGGTGAGCTGCACGTGCTCCAGAGAGGCGAATGTGGTGGGGACTTGGTCCGGGTTGCGCAGGCACATGAGCGCCAGGTAGTCCCCCCGGTAGGGATGGAATGCGTCCTCCGTGTGCCAGGTCAGCAGCTCCTCGCTACCGCTCCCAAGCTGCTCGTGCTCGTGTCCCCGGATCGGAAAGATGTCATGCACCACTCTCCCGTCCTGCTGCGTCGACCAGGCGATGGGGTCCCCCAGGAGCGAGCCCAGCATTACCAGAAGCATCTCCTCCGCCAGCGTGTCGTTCGCGGAGTCCTTGTCACGCCAGTGCATCGGCGTAGGGCCGGCCTTGGCCTGGTCCACCGGATAGCCCGAGATAACGAGCATTGCGCCCTTCGGCTCGGCGAGCCGGAACTCCCGCAGCGCTGTCCGGAGCCGCCGCGGGAACTCGTGCGACCAGATGTCGGCCTCCCTCAGAAATTCCGGGCTCTCCGGGGAGGCGTAGTGGCAGGAGACCTCACTGAGCAGGGCTTGAATGGATTCGATCTCATCGCCGGTCAGCAGAAGCTTGGACATGACCACCCCTTCGAGTGAAGGTGTGCAGAGCACCCGACCCCGCCGGACCAGCGCCGCGAGCGTTCTCCTGTACGATGTGCGAGGGCCGCGACAGTGTTCCTTGCCGCGCCGGAACGTTCGACCCACCCGATAACGCAATGCGGCAAGCGATACCAGTACCCAAGGAACAAAATAAGTCGCAGCCACCGCGCTGTCAACGAAGTCCGGAACTGTGTTGCAAGCCGTTAGCCGTTGTCTGTAGCTTTTGGCAACAGGGGGTTCGAACGCACCCTGACGCGCCATCGACAGGCCGCCGCAACCGGTCGGCAGCTGTTCCTCCCGCTGGTGGTTGGTCATTGGAAGGCGAGACGCGGCCACCCGGAACCGTGCGGCCGGACCAACGACCGTGCGGTGTGCTCCGACGTGCGTACGCGGTGCACGCCGATGCACTCCTCTGTTCAGCCTTCGCACGAAGCACTCGACCCGCCCCTCGCACTCGTGGTCGCCCACACAGGTGGGCGAGTTGCGGTGCGGATGCCTATCCACCCCCATTCTTTCAATGGTGAGCGAAATGGGGTTCTTCCGCGGATTTGGTGATCTGAACGGGTCGAGAATGTGCCGCGCACCCACGGAGTCATCTGCCGGAGGTGCCTCGTGTCCATTACGCTCACCCCATCGGTCACCGAGCCTCACGTGGAGCGGCTCTCGGTCGCGGAGGACCAGATCACCGTCGCTGCCACTACGCGGCGGCACCTGGCACCCTGTCCCTCCTGCGGACAATCCAGTACCCGTGCACACAGCTGGTAAACCGGAACCTTGGCCATCTTCCCTGCCAGGGGGTGCAGGTAACCATGGAGATACACACGCCCTTTTCAAGAGGCGCCCACCCAGGTGCCGCCCTACTCGGGTCGCGGTCGCCAGCCCGTGAAGGTGCGCCTGGCTCCCGGCGCCGTACCCGCGCAGCCGGTGCAAGCTCTGGCTGCTGCGTTACCCGAGCAGGCCTGGCAGGAGATCGAGGTGGCCGAGGGCGCTCAGGGGCCGCGCCTCTACCGCTTTGCCCGGCTACGCGTCTGGGAGAGCCGCGATGGGCTGCCCGGCCGGGAATGCCGGCTGCTGCTGCGCACCAACCTGGAAGGGGAGGAGCCCAGATACGCGCTCTCCAACGCACCAGCCGAAGCGGAGTTGGGCCGCCTCGCTCAGGTCCAAACCACGCGCTGGAGGGTCGAGACCGAGTTCGAGACGCTCAAAGGCGAGGTCGGTCTGGACGAGGTACGAGGTACGCGGCTGGCGTGGGTGGCATCACCACATCCCGCTCTCGCTTCTGGCCGGCGCCCTCCTGCTCAGCTTGCAGCAGGAATGGGGGAAAAAACAGACCCCACCTGACGCGCCCGCAGATCGCGCGCGTGCTCGGGGAGATTCTGCCGCGGCGCCACTGGAGCCGAGCGGAACTGCTCAGCTGGCTCGAACAGACCCAGCGGCGAAACGAGGCCGCCAAGCAGAGCCACTACAAACGACGACTCTGCCGCAGGCTTCACCGACTCCTCAGGCGGCTTGAAGCTTCGTTGTAGTATTAGCCTGCTCTATCCTTTCACATCGGGAGCTTCGTAGGGCTGACGGTGCAGGTCCTGTACGCCCTGCTTGGCCTCTCTTCGTCCTCTTCGTGACCGGGTGCCTCCTGCGGTGGAACCGGAAGCAGGCGCCGACCACGATCCGTGCAATACTGGGTCGTTGCGGACACGAGTCGATTCGGCAGTTTGCCTTCTCAGCACTGATGTTCCTGAAGCGCGTGCCACCCAGGTGACGCCATTATTGACCTTTGGTGAGCGCGAGCCTATTCTGGGTGGGGATAACTTTAGACACCGAATGTTCGCCGTCTGCAAGCCGTGCGGCTCGCGGCACGAGAGCGAGAGGTGTCACCGGCGCGGCCCGGCGGATAACCGGGGTTGTGTCGACCGCAATCGTCGGGACAGGTAAGCCCTGGACCCGTTTGCTGGCCAGACCCTCTCCGCACCCCCGGCAGTAACAGTGGGGCCTGTGCTCTCCGTTGGCGCGGGAACTCCGGCGACGCTTGCCGATGTTCTCCGCCGCGCGTCGGAGCATTCCACCCCGGGCCGGGTCATCCAGGTGGGGAGGGACGGGCGGGCGGTCGTGATGTGCTACACCGGGGTTCGACCTCGCGCGGAGAGCATTCTGCGCGGTGTCCGTGCATACGGCACCAGGCCGGGCGACGAGGTCGTCCTGCAGGTGGAAGCGGCCGAAGAGCTCATCCCGGCACTCTGGGCCTACATCTTGGGCGGCTTCGGCGGTACCCGACCATCGGCTTTGCGCCGGGGCAGGAGGCGCTGGCGCACACCAAACGCGAGCGCCTGGAGCTGGCACCGGCACGGGAGGCCTTCGACGCGTACCCTGAGCTGATCCGTGCCGTCCAGGCCGAGCTGACCGCGATGCACGGGGACCCGGTCCCAGGCCTGACCGTGGTCCGAGCGAGCCGCGACCCGGCGGTCGCCGTGGCCGTGCCCCAGGTCGCGCGGCCATAGCAGGGAGGCGGAAGACGTTTCGGAGCCACCCGCGCCGGCCCTGGCTTGCGCATAGTAAAGGTCACACGTCGCGGAGCGAAACGGACGATGGATCCGACGAGCACCCTCTCAGGGAAGTGGGAACGCGTGGAGCCCCACGGCGGCGTGGTGATGGACGCGTACCCGCTCACGCCGATGCAGCAGGCGATGCTCCTACACAGCCAGCGCGACGCGGGCCTCTACCTGCAGCAGTACATCTGCACGCTGCGCGAGCCGCTCGACCCCGCGGAGTTCCGGAGCGCCTGGCAGCGCCTCTCCGACAGGCACCCGGTCCTGCGGACCTCCTTCGCCCTGGACGCCGCTCCCGAGCCGGTCCAGAGGGTGCACGCGTCTGTGGAGGTCCCCTGGATCGAGTACGACTGGCGCGGCCTGCCGGTCGACGCTCAAAATGACGCGATGCGCGCCTTCCTGCGGGAGGACCGCACCACGCCGTTCCGGCCGGGTGATGCGCCCCTGTCGCGCTTCGCCCTGTTCCGGCTGGAGGACGAGGCGTACCGCCTGGTGTGGAGCTCCCACCACGCGCTGTTCGACGGCCACGCGCGGCGGGTCCTCCTGCGAGAGGTGTTCGAGGACTACGAGGCCCGGTTGAACGGGTGGGCCCTCGCGGCCGACGACCTGCGGCCCTACGGAGATTACGTCCGGTGGCTGCGGGACGCGGAGCCGCAGGACTCCCGGACGTTCTGGGAGGAGGAGCTGCGTGGCTTCGAATCCCCGAACGAGGTGGCCCTGGAGCCGGGCGACGGCAGGCGGGAGGGGAGGGAGCGGCACGGCTTCGAGCTCTCCGCCGAGCTGAGCGCCGTGCTGCGGCGTCTGGCCGAGAGCAAGGGGGTCACCCTCAACACCGTGCTGCAGGGCGCCTGGGCGCTGCTGCTCGGCCGCTACACCGGCGACTGGGACGTGGTGTTCGGGGCGACGCGCTCGTGCCGCAGGGGCGGCTTCGTCGGCGCGGGCGAGGTTGTGGGGCTGCTCAGCAATACGGTTCCGGTCCGCGTCCACCTCCACCCGGGGCGCTCCGTAGCCGACCTGCTGGAAGGTCTGCGCTCGCTCTGGGTGCGGATGCGTCCCCACGAGCGCACGCACATGTCTCGCATCCAGCAGTGGAGCGAGGTTTCCAGCGGCGTCCAGCTCTGTCAGACGGTGTTCGGGTTCGAGCGGGAAACCACGCAGGAGGCTCTGCACCTCCTCGGAGACGCGTGGCGGCGACGCAACTTCGACCTCATCCAGTGGACCAGCTATCCGCTCGCGCTGGTCGCGCATGGAGGGGCGAGCATCACCTTCGTCGTGGGCTATGACCCCGCCCGCTACGATCAGGAGGCGATCCGGCGCATGGGGGAGCACCTCACCGCCATTCTGCGCGTCTTCGCCGGGGATCCTCAGCAGCCACTGGGCAGCGTCGGGATCCTTACACCCACCGAGCGGCGCCACATCCTCGACGAGCTGAACCCCGCGGCGACGCCCTACCCGCGCTCCGCGTGCGTCCACGAGCTCCTTCGGATTCAGGCCGCCCGTACCCCGGAGGCGGTGGCAGTCGCGTTCATGGGGGAGGCGCTCACGTACGGCGAGCTCGACAGGCGCTCCAACCAGCTAGCGCGCTCGCTCCACGGGCGGGGGGTGGGTCGGGAGGCGCGGGTGGCGGTGTGCATGGAGCGGTCGCCGGAGCTGGTGATCGCCCTGCTCGCGATCCTGAAGGCGGGAGGGGCGTACGTCCCCCTCGATCCCGAGAGCCCGCGCGACCGGTTGCGGTACGTGCTGGAGGACGCGGGGGCCTCGTACCTCCTCTGCCATGAGCCCCTGCTCGACAGGCTCCCGGCGGACGGCCCCGCCACGGTAGTCGCCGATCCCCTCTGGGCGCAGGCCGCCGGGGAGAGCGCCGCGCCGTTGGAGGTGCCAGTGGATCCGCGCGGGCTGGCGTACGTGATGTACACCTCCGGGAGCACGGGGGCGCCGAAGGGGGTCGGGGTCGAGCACCGCAGCATCGTCCGGCTGGTCCGGGGAGCGAGCTACGCGGAGTTCGGACCCCACGAGGTGGTCCTGCAGGCAGCTCCCGTCTCCTTCGACGCATCCACATTCGAGCTGTGGGGCGCGCTGCTCCACGGCGCCCGGCTGGTGCTGATGCCCGGCGCCACCCCGTCGCTGGAGGAGCTCGACCGGGTGCTGCGCCGGCACGGCGTCACCACGCTGTGGCTGACGGCCGGCCTGTTCCAGGTGATGGTCGAGGAGCGGCTGGAGGCTCTGGGGGGGGTGCGGCAGCTCCTCACCGGAGGGGACGTAGTGCCGGTGGCGCAAGTGAAAAAGGTGCGGAAGCGCTTCCCGGCCCTTCGCCTGATCAACGGGTACGGGCCCACGGAAAACACTACCTTCACCTGCTGCTACACGGTGCCTGAGGGGTGGAGCGGTGGCCGGCTCCCCATCGGGACGCCGATCTCCAACACCCGCGTCTACGTGCTGGACGGAGCGCTGCAGCCGGTTCCCGTCGGGGTGCCGGGAGAGCTCTACGCGGGCGGAGCCGGGTTGGCCCGGGGCTATGTCGGGCGCCCTGGAGCGACGGCGGAGCGGTTCCTGCCCGACCCCTTCGGCAGCGAGCCGGGTGCGCGCATGTACCGCACGGGTGACCGGGTGCGGTGGCGCTCCGACGGCACCCTGGAGTTCCTGGGGCGCCTGGACGCGCAGGTGAAGGTCCGCGGGCTCCGGATAGAGCCGGGCGAGATCGAGTCGGTGCTGCGGCAATACCCCGGCGTGGGCGAGTGCGTGGTGGTGGCGCACGGGGACGCGGCGGGGGAGCGGCGGCTGGCGGCGTACGTGGTGGGCGAGGTGACGGTGGATGCGCTCCGGCGCCACCTCCGGGAGAGCCTGCCGGAGTACATGGTGCCCGCCACGTTCGTCGCTCTCGACAGGCTGCCCCTGACTCCGAACGGGAAGCTCGACCGCAAGGCGCTGCCGTTGCCGGAATACGGGTCGGCGAAGGAGCGATACGTCGCGCCCCGGACGCCCGTGGAGGAGGTGCTGGCGGGGACCTGGGCGGAGGTGCTGCGCCTGGAGGGGGTCGGCGTGGAGGAGAGCTTCTTCGAGCTAGGCGGCCACTCGCTGCTGGCGATGCGGGTGCTCTCCAGGGTGCGGGAGCTCTTCGGGGTAGAGCTGCCGGTGCGCGCGCTCTTCGAGGGTTCGACGGTGGCACGGCTCGCGGAGCGGGTGGAGGAGCTTCGCAGGGCGGGCCTGCCCGGGCTTCCGCCCGTGACTCCAGTGGAGCGCACGGCGGCGCTGCCGGTCTCCTTCCCGCAGGAGCGGCTCTGGTTCATCCACCGGCTGGACCCGCGGAGCGCCGCCTACATCCTCCCCGTCTGCTACCACCTGGAAGGTCCGCTGCACACGGGGGCTCTCCGGCTCGCCCTCGACGCCGTGGTGCGGCGCCACGAGGCGTTGCGCACCGTCTTCTGCGAGGCGGGAGGCGAGCCGGTACAGCACGTCCTCCCGCCCGATCCCTTCCCGCTCCCGGTGGTCGATCTCACCACCCATGGCGACCGCGAGGCGCTGGCGATCCGGCTGGCAGGGGCGGAGGCGCGCCGCCCCTTTGACCTGGAGAGGGGGCCGCTCCTGCGCGCGCTCCTGGTGAGACTGGACCCGCAGAGCCACCTGCTCCTGGCGGTCATGCACCACGTGGCGGGCGACGGCTGGTCCCTCGGGATCCTGGCGCGCGAGCTGGGAGCCTTCTACGCCGCCTTCGCCTCGGGCGGAGAGCCGCACCTGCCGGAGCTGTCGGTACAGTACGCCGACTACGCCGCCTGGCAGCGGGCGACGCTGGACGCGGACCGCCTGGAGCCGGCGCTGGCCTACTGGCGCGGGCACCTGGCGGGCGTTGCGCCGACGGCCCTCCCCGCGGACCGCGCGGGGCCCGCGAGC